>JANQGO010000384.1 GCA_028277285.1 Alphaproteobacteria bacterium
CTGGGGCCTGCCCTATGCGCTCGGCGCCAAGCTCGCCGAACCCAAGGCGCCGGTCTTCGCGCTGGTCGGCGACGGCGGGTTCGCCCATGTCTGGTCCGAACTGGAGACCGCCTACCGTCACGGCCTGCATGTCGTCCTTGTCGTGCTGAACAACCAGATCCTGGGCTATCAAAAGCACGCGGAGAACGCGCGCTATGGCGATCACACGGGCGCCGTCTATTTCCAGCCGGTCGACCACGCCGCGATCGCGCGCGCCTGCGGTTGCCGGGGCGTGACGATCACCGAGGCCGCCGCCTTCCAGCCGGCGCTGGCCGAAGCATTCGCCGCGGCCAAGGACGCGACCACCGTGATCGACGTTCTGGTCGATCCCGATGCCCACCCGCCGATCACAGCCTTCGAGAGTTGACGATGGACAAGCCCACCCCCGCCCCGATCCCCGACGGTTTCGTCAAACACGAACCGGATGACCCGTACGAGGACAACAACGGGCTCGTCTACATCAACGACATGGGCGAAGGCCGTGTCGAGGTCGGTCTGCTGGCCGACGAGCGCCATGCCAACGAGTACGGCGCCGTGCATGGCGGCGTGATGATGATGATGGCCGATGCGGCGCTTTGCATGAACTCGCGCTGGCACGACCCCAACGAAGGCGCCATCACCGTCTCGGCGAACAACGACTTCGTCGCGGGCGCGCAGATCGGCGAGTTTCTGCAAACCCGCTCCAGCGTTGTCCGGCGCACCGGATCGTTCTCGTTCATGCGTTGCGACGTGGTCGTCGGCGAGCGTGTGGTGATGACCTCGTCGGGCATCATCAAACGCCTGCTGCCCAAGTCCGACGGCTAGCCATGCGAGCGCTCCGTCCCGCCGTCCTGGTTTTTGCCGCCCTGTTGGTCGTTGCCACGACACAGGCGCAGGCGCAGGACGGGCCTGCCGACCCCGCGCGGATCGTCGGCACGTTCCAGGGACAGGCGCTCAGCGGCGGCGAGGTGGTCGAGGTGATCACGACGTTTGCCGTCGACAAGGACAACGATCTCGTGGGCACCTATCGCTTTCGCCAGGGAGGCGAATGGTTCGACGGCACGCTCACCAAGGCGCGGCTGTCGGAAGGGGGCGACGTCACCTTGATCTGGCAGGACGCGTTCGGCGCCGGCACGCTGACGATTACGTTCGCCGACGACTATCAATCGTTCACCGGTGCGTGGTCCAGCCTGGAAGACACCACGGACGCCTTCCCCTGGACCGGCAAGAGGACGAAGTAGGTTCGCCGAGCCGGCGGCGGGCGATGACGAAGGGAACAAACCATGGGCCGCTACGACACATCGATCGCCATCCAAGAGGAAGCACGCCGGTACCTGGCCGGCGGTGTCAGCAGCAACTTTCGCTATCACCCCATTCCGGTGCCGCTGTGTTTTGAACGCGGCGACGGCCCCTATCTTTGGGACGCCGACGGCAACCGCTATATCGACTACGTGCTCGGCAACGGTCCGGCGATCCTGGGCCACAGCCCGGCGGGTGTGATCGATGCGGTGCGCCGTTCCCTGGATATCGGCCAGGCGTTTACCGCGATCCATCGCGGCGAACTGGAACTGGCCCGCCGGCTGACCGAGATCATCCCGTGCGCCGAGCTCGTGCGCTTCGACATCTCCGGCACCCAGGCCGACCAGATCGCGCTGCGCCTGGCGCGCGCCCACACCAAGCGCACGAAGGTCATCAAGTTCGAGGGCCAGTATCACGGCTGGGCCGACAACATCTTCGCCAGCGTCGGGCCGGCCCTGAACGAAGCCGGTCCCAGCGATCATCCCGCGACGGTCCTGCAAAGCCGTGGCCAACTGGAGAATGTCGCGGAGACGTTGATCGTTCAGCCGTTCAACAACCTCGAGCATGTCGACGCCACGATGAAGGAACATGCCGGCGAGATCGCCGCCATCGTGTTAGAGCCGATCGCCTGCAATTCCGGTGTCATCGAACCGGAACCGGGCTATCTGGAGGGCCTGCGCGCGCTGTGCGACCGCGAGGGTACCGTGCTGGTCTTCGACGAGGTCATCACCGGTTTTCGCGCCGGTTTGGGCGGCGCGCAGGAACGGTATGGCGTAACGCCGGATCTCGCCGTCTTCGCCAAGGCGGCGGCGGCCGGTTTCGCGATCAGCATCATCGCCGGCCGGCGCGACATCATGGAAGGCGTGACCGACGGCGTCGTCCACGGCGGCACCTATAACGGCCTGACCTCCAGCATCGCTGCATGCAGCGCGGCGATCGACGAGCTGGAACGTGACGAAAGGGCGGCCTATCGGCGCATGGATCACGCCGGCGGCCGCTTGGTCGACGGCTTGAATGAGCTCGGCCGCGAACACGGTCTTCCCCTGCACGCTCAGGGTATCGGCGCCATCTTCACGACCGTGTTCACCGAGAACGGACCGCTCAAGAACTACCGCGACTACAAGAGCTCGGACGAGGCCATGCGTTTGCGTTTCGTCGAGGAGATGCAGAACCGCGGCGTGCGCATCACCGCGCGGGGTACCTGGTTCATGTCGGCGGTGCATGGCGATGTCGAGGTCGACGCGACGCTCGAAGCCGCCGACGGCGCGCTCGCGGCGATGACCTAGTCCGCGTCCGGCTCGGCGAAACCGAAGGTCCCCTGCCCGACCAGCCAAACCAGCACGGCGTCGAGAGCATCGGGGTCATGGGGCCCATCAAGCATCGCAAGGTCGATGGCGGTGGCTGACGCGAGAAGACGCGCGAGCTCCGTCGGGCATGTCATCGACCCGCCATCGGCAAACAGGGCGGCTTGTCCATCGGACAGCGCGCCATGCGCCAAACGCGAGCCGGCCCAGCGCTCCAGAACGTCCCCGGCCTCAAGGCGCTTGCGAACGGCCGCCCCGGTTGACGTTTGAGCGGGTGGATGCGGTGGCATGCGCGGCTCGCTTACGAGCTCGCCGGCCAAGATCGTCATCTGATCGCTGTCGTGCGCACAGGCAACAAGCAGACTGGCCATCGCCTCGACATCGGACTGTTCGATCGTGGTGGGATCGTCACCGACGTGCTGACGTCCGGCATCGGTGAACCGGGGTTCGCCTTCGGCGTCGTTGTGCCAACGGGCCAGATGTTGATCGGCGAGCTTGCTGGTCAGGTCGGACAGACCGGGTGCCCTGAACCCGATCGACAACGTGACGCTGTTGTCGTCCAGAGCGACGCCGTCGTGCGGCACACCGGGCGGCAGATAGAGAACGTCGCCGGGCGCGAGGTCGTCCTGTTCCCGCGGTTCGAACCTGGAAAGAAGGCGCA
>JANQGO010000210.1 GCA_028277285.1 Alphaproteobacteria bacterium
CCGCCGCTGTCGTCGGCGAGCGTGACGAACAGGCGCCCGAGCTCGAAGGCCGCGTCGTCGGGAATGGCGATGCTCGCCTGGAACTGGCGGATCGACGTCGAGCCGACACTGGCCGCGCCGGTGACCTCGTCATGCCCTTCGCCGACCTTGATGGTGAGATGCCCTTCGAAGCCGACGGCATTGCCCGCGATGAGAATCTCGCTGCCGACCAGATCGAACGGTTGCGGTTGCTGGATGTGAATGTTCATGGCCACCATCCCTCCTCATGGGGACCCCCAGCCACGCTGTCGACGTTAACAGGTGTCGAGTGTGAGGTGAAGGCCGCTCGGGCGGTCCGGCGACGGCAGACGTCTCATCGGTCCGGGCGGCGGGGCAGACCGACGCCCGTCCTGGTCTCAGAACACGAAATCGCTCGGCGTCAGATCGGTGAGCTGCACGTTCTCGAGCGTGATCGAGCCTTGACCGGTATCGATCACGACGTTCGCCCCGTCCTGCATGCTGTACTGGAGAAACTCCGCATAGTTGTCGACGCGGTTGATGTTATTGCTGAAATCGAGTTGATCGATGCCGACCTCGAAGTCCGTCACCACGTCGAACTCGGCCGAGCTGGTGTCGTTGATGAAGACGAACGTGTCGCTGTCCCGACCTCCTGTCAGGGTGTCGTTTCCGTCATTCCCGTTCAGCCGATCATCACCGTCACCGCCGAACAGCAGGTCGTTGCCGTCGCGGCCGTCCAGCACGTCGTCGCCCCAATCGGCATGCAGCTCGTTGTCCCCATTCGACCCGAAGATCTCGTCGTTGCCGCTGCTGGTCCGGACATTCTCTATGCGGGACAGGCTGTCGTCGGCATAGCCGCTCTGCCGGGCCCAGCCGTTGCCGAGGTCGACGTCCATATCGACGCCGTTGTGGAAGTGGACGCTGTCGGTGTCGCCGCCGCCGTCGATGTCGTTGCCGCCCGACCAGTACAGCTCGATCACGTCGTCGCCGCCGCGTCCTTCGACGCGGGAGCCGTTGTTCGCTCCGAGCGTGAGGACGTTGTCGTTGTCGTCGCCGATCAATGTGTGGTTGGCGCCGTTCTCGATATAGGCGTTCTCGATCTCGGAATAGGTGTCGCCCTCAGCCACCCCGCGCGCGCCCGTGCCGCCGAGATCGACATCGATCTCCTCCGACGCGTGGGTCAGATGATACCAGGCCGTGTCGACGCCGGTGCCGCCCTCGTGGCTGTCGGCGCCCTCGCCGCCATGGAGGTCGTCATCGCCGGCCCCGCCGATCAGGCGATCGTCATCGGCGCCGCCGAGCAGGCTGTCGTTGCCAGCCTCTCCCAGAAGGGTGTCGACCCCGGTTCCGCCGGTGATGATGTCGTTGTCGGCACCACCGAACAGCAGGTCGTCGCCCGCCTCGCCCCAAATTCGATCCTCGCCGCCGTAGCCGAACAGTTGATCATCGCCGCCGCCGCCGCGCAGCCAGTTGTCTGCGTTGTCGCCCCAGATGAAGTCGCGATGAGCGGAACCAAGCACGTTCTCGATGCCGTAGAGCCGGTCTCCGTCGGCGTCGCCCGCATAGCCTCGGCCGGCGCCGAGATCGACCATCACGCCGGCGCCGGAATCGGCATAGGACGCCGTGTCCTCGCCCCCCTCGCCATGAAGCGCGTCGGCGCCGCGGCCGCCGATGAGGTGATCGTCTCCCTCGCCTCCGAAGAGATGGTCGTCGCCGTCGCCGCCATCGAGCCTATCTTTGCCCTCGCCGCCGTAGAGCGCGTCGGGCCGGTCGCCGCCGATCAGCTCGTCGTTGCCGCCGAAGCCGTAGAGGATGGAGAAGTAGATGTCATCGCCGGGCTCGCTGTCGCTCTTGATGACGTCGGCGTCCTCCGTGCCATAGGCCCAGGGCCAATCGATGTCGTGGTCGAAGCGTTTGGGGTCGAAGAGCTCGTGGATCTTGAAGGAGAAAGACATGGGGTCGCACCTCTCGCCGTGATCGCCTGCTGGCGGAGGTGTGCCGCAGTCGGGCTGAACGCGCTCACAATCGTGCGTTCAGCCGATGTTCATGGTCCGGCCGAGACGGCCTGGTCACGCGCGTCGATGTGTCAGGGCGTGTACCAGATCGGCGCCGGTCTCCTTCTCGAACGCCGCCAGCGCCTTCCAGTGGTCCTCCGGGTCTTGGCTGTCGAACTGGTAGAACGGCACGGTCCGGTTCGCCACGCTGGCGTCGTCGCGGAAGATGACGTTGCGGTGCAGGTTGTCGCCGCCGATCGCGGTCCACTCGTAGCCGATCAGGGCAGTGAAGCGCCCCGTCACGTCATCCCTGATCGCTCGCTTTGGCAACGAAATCAAAAGGTCCCCGCTCGGGGGCGGGGACAGGCTTCGGGCAAAGCGACGTCCGGGATGACGGTTGGAGGTGCTGTCTAACTTGGGGCCTGCAGGCGAGACGGTTCACAGCACAGGATGAGCCTGTTCGGTTGAGAGCGATGCGTCTCGCCGATGAGCGCGTCACCGACCCTCCGCGTGTCGGAGGGTCGCTTGCCTTGGTGGCTCAGGCATCGGCCCAGCTGACGAACAGGGCGACGTCGCCCGGAACGCCCGCCGGAAAGTCCAGGATCTGCGCCTTCAGCTTGAAGCCTCGGGGCCTCTCCCGTTCGTTGAACAGGTCGTAGAAGCTCTTGGCCTTGCCCTGCAAGCTGTTCGGCCAGTCCGGCTCGCCATTGTTGATGGTGCGGCCGCTGTCGCTGCACAGCTTGGATGGAAAGCGCATGGCTTGCACCTCGAGCTCGCAGCGATGGGTTGCACGGAGGATCTTCCGGCGCAGGTCCTCGAGATCCTGTTGGGTGAATTGCGCTTCCATGAACTCCCGGAACATCTTCTGAAGCTCGTGGTCGGCTTGTGACTGCCGCTTGCGGACTTCGTCGACCCGCGCAGCCTGTTTCTCGGCGATCACCTGGCGCAGCGCCGCCGCGGTCAGATGCTGGTCCTGGGAAGCAGGTCCTTCTTGCACACCTTTCATGATTCATCCCCCAAATCGCGCGCACGACGTATACGGGCGCCGTTCGTGAAAATCCCTCTGGTGAAGCTTGCACCTGAAGAGTTGCCGGACGATTACCGTTGCGACAGAAAGTGGCGCGGAAAAGGCCGGGCGCGACGAGGATCTGCATGCCAGGGAAAGAGGATCTGCATGCCAGGGAAAGTGGATGCCGGCTCGAAGCGCTCAGACACCCGGTCCGAGCACCACGCAGAAGACGTGGCCAAGCGGGTAGGCGTTGGGCCGCTGCATGGCACAGACGTGGCTCCCGGAATCGGGACTCGGGACCGGCAGGATCTTCTCGGGCGGCACGACGGCCCAGATGCCGTCCACCATGACCTCCACATTGCCGTTCCTGACGCGGCTTCGGGTCGGTCGGCAATCGCGCCGGTTGCAGCACGACCGGCCGTTCCTGTCGCGCAGGGTTTCGTACCAGTGATGCAGGGCGTCGTGGCCCTCGCCATGGTTGCCCTGCGCCGCGCCGCGCGCCGCGAACGGAACAGCCGCCAGCCCGGCAACCATCGCCGCCGCCAACAGTGTCCACAATCGATGGTGCCTCATGTCTCGCCTCCCGGCGTGCCGAGGCGCACGAGACCGACGTGCCATGCCGGCCAAGCAGGCACTCCGACCGGCATCGGGCGCGCAAGCGCTCGGGCGGTCTCGCCGCCGCGCATCGCTTCTCGGTCCCCCGAGTGTGCATCAGGCCGCGACCGGGGCACAAGGCACGTGCGCCGGGATACCGGGCCGGTTCCGGTTCG
>JANQGO010000245.1 GCA_028277285.1 Alphaproteobacteria bacterium
GGCCGATCAGGTGCGCCATGCCGAACCGCGCGCGCATCCGGCGATACCCTTGCCGCAGGATCTGTTCGGGCCTGAGCGGAAGAACGCGCGGGGCTTCGCGGCCGCCGCTTCCATGTCTTGCGCCAGCTTCATCAGGACTTCGCGATCGGCCAGATCGATGCCCCGCGCGTTCTTCCGCTCAGGCCCGAACAGATCCTGCGGCAAGGGTATCGCCGGATGCGCGCGCGGTTCGGCATGGCGCACCTGATCGGCCGGGTCGACGACCATGACATCAAGCGGCAGATCGTCGTCGACAATCCGGTTGACGAAGGACGTGTTGGCGCCGTTCTCCAGCAGCCGGCGAACGAGATAGGCGAGCAGATGTTCATGACTGCCGACCGGCGCGTAGACCCGGCAGCTCAGCCCCAGCGTTTCGTCGCCGATGATCTTCTCGTAGAGCGCCTCGCCCATGCCGTGCAGCCGCTGGAACTCGAAGTCGCGCCGTCCCTCGGCAAGGGTCAGGATCGTCGCAAGCGACTGCGCGTTATGGGTCGCGAACTGCGGGTAGAACACCTTGGGCTGCCCCAGCAGCTTCGTTGCGCAGGCGATATAGGAAACATCGGTGCTGGGCTTGCGGGTGAATACGGGATAGCCGTCCAGCCCCTGCTCTTGCGTGCGCTTGACCTCCGTATCCCAGTAAGCGCCCTTGACCAGTCGAACCGGCAGCCGGCGCCCCTGTTCGGCGGCCAATTCGGCCAGCCAATCGATCAGGCGGATCGCGCGCTTCTGATAGGCCTGGACCGCCAGGCCCAGGCCGTCCCAGCCCTTCAGGCTTTCATCGGCGGCGACCCAGGCGAAGACGTCGAGCGACAGATCCAGCCGGTCGGCCTCCTCCGCATCGACGGTCAACGCGATGCCGTGCTGGCGGGCCAGGCGCGAGAGTTCCAACAGGCGCGGCGCGAGTTCGGCCATTACCCGGTCGGCCTGGGCGAGTTCGTAGCGCGGGTGCAATGCCGACAGCTTGACCGAAATGCTCGGCTTGGCGAACGCATCGTCTTCGACGGTCGAGGCGCCGACGCGCGCGATCGCGCCCTCGTAAGCCGCCATGTAGCCGTCGGCATCGGCCATGGTGCGCGCCGCCTCGCCCAGCATGTCATAGGAATGGCGATAGCCGCGGTTTTCCGAATCGCGCGCGCGCTCCAGCGCCTCGTCGATGGTGCGTCCCATGACGAACTGGCGGCCCATGATGCGCATGGCCTGGGTCATCGCCTGGCGGATGATCGGCTCGCCGGCGCGGGTGATCAGTTTGCCGATGCCGCGGGCGACGTCATCGCGCCAGGTGCGGTCCAGGTTAACCACCCGCCCGGTCAGCAAAAGGCCCCAGGTCGACGCGTTGACGAACAGGGAGTCGCTACCGCCGAGATGCTCTTCCCAGTTGGCGACCGATATCTTGTCGCGGATCAGCTTGTCGGCGGTTTCCGCGTCGGGAATGCGCAGCAGCGCCTCGGCCATGCACATCAGCACGATGCCTTCCTGGCTCGACAGGTCGTATTCGCTCATGAAGGCGTCGATGCCGCCGGTCTGCTGACGCCGAGCCCGGACGTGGGCCACCAGCTCGCGGGCGCGGCGCCGGATCCTGCGTCGGGCCGCCTCGTCGAAGGTCGCCACCTCGAGCAGACCGTCGATGGCCGCCGCCTCATCCTCACGATAGGCAGCATTCAGCCGATGACGGAGGTTGTCATAGGGCGCAGGTTGCTGCGAAAAGACGAGCGGACCGGTTTCGACCCCCGTGGCCCTGTGCCGGCGTTGCGCGTTGTCCAATGGCCTGACCTCGTGGCTTTGTTCACGCCGGCCCGGGGCCGGCAGCGGGTCTAAGCTGGTAAGTGGCACCATCCGTTGCCATATTCTGACTACTTTTGCACCCGATGCCTTGGGTTTGCTAGTATCTACGCTGGAATAGCCGGCGATTGGGGGATCAACGTGGTCGAGCCGACAACCAAAAATCGCGGTTTGACAGGCATTGAACTGCTCTCCGAGCTCTCGGAGGACGAGATCAAGGCGCTCGAAAAGAACGTTCGCTGGCGCAACTACAAAGCCGGCGAACAAATCATGGACCGCGCCAGCGACAACCGCGACGTGTTTCTGGTCGCCGATGGCTCGGTCAGAATTGTCAATTATTCGCGTTCCGGCCGTGAGGTCGCCTATGCCATCGTCGACACCGGCGGTTACTTCGGCGAACTTGCCGCGATCGACGGCGAGCCGCGCTCGGCCACCGTGGTTGCGGTCAAGGCGGCCCAGGTGGCGATGATGTCGCCCAGCAGCTTCCTGGATTTGATGAGCCGGCACCCCTCGGTACTGCAAACCGTGGTGCGCCGCCTGGCCAAGATCGTCAGGACCTGCGACGACCGGATCATGGATCTGAGCACGCTGGGCGCCGTGCAGCGCGTCTATCTGGAGCTGCTCCGCATGTGCAAGCCGGATGCCGCCGGCGCCGGTTTCTGGGTCATTTACCCGATGCCCGCCCATAAGGAGATCGCCGGGCGCGCCAGCACAACCCGCGAGACCGTCGCCCGGGTGGTCAGCCATCTGACCCATGACGGCATTGTCGAAAAGCGCGACAAAGTGCTCTACATCCAGGACAAGCAGCGCCTTGAAGAGCTAGCCGAATCCCTGGATGCGGAGCGATCCGCGGCCATCGCGCGCTAGGCGCCCCGGCGGCCCCGGTGTGATGCGTGACATGTGATGAGTGACATTCGTCATACCGCCGGCGTCGCGAATGCGTCACACTCCAATCAGGAGACGGTGTATCGAGCGGCCCCGTCCTTCCCGTTGGAATGCCCCGCAATCGGCCTGACGGCCCGGTTGTGCCAGCCCAGGCGCTAGGCCGGATGGCAGTCCAGGAAGGCACCATGGTCGTCGAAGCCGACGCCAGACGGGACAAGGCCTGATGTCGTTCAAGATCAAGTTCTGGGGAGTTCGCGGCAGCATCGCCTGCCCGTCGCCCAATCATATCGCGTTCGGCGGCAACACCAGCTGCATCGAGGTCGCCTGCGGCGGCGAGCGCATCATCATGGACGCCGGCACCGGCATCCGCGGCCTGGGCCATTGGCTGTTGCGCAAAGACGTACGCGACGCGACGATCCTGCTGTCCCACACCCACTGGGACCACATCAACGGTTTCCCGTTCTTCACACCGGCGTTCCATCCCGATTGCCATTTCACGATTTTGGCCGGGCATCTGCAAAACGACACGATCGAGAACGTCTTTGCCGATCAGATGCAAAGCCCCTATTTCCCCGTCCCGCTTGAGGCCATGACCGCCGCCAAGGAGTTCGCCGACTTCAATGCCGGCGACAGCTTCACGCTTGGCAAGGCCAACAACATCGGCATTCAAACGGCGCCGCTCAACCATCCCAATGGCGCGACCGGCTATCGGGTCAACTACAAGGGCAAGTCGTTCTGTTATGTGACCGACACCGAGCATGTTATCGGCCAGCCCGACCAGAACATCCTGGGCCTTATCGAAGGCGCCGACCTCGTGGTCTATGACTCCACCTATACGGACAAGGAGTTCCCGGCGAAGATCGGCTGGGGTCATTCGACCTGGCAGGAGGGCGTCAGGCTGTGCCAGGCGGCGAACGTCAAGAACCTGGCGATCTTCCATCACGACCCCGACCACGAAGACCGCTTCATGCGCCGGGTCGAGACCAAGGCGAAGGTCATGTGGCCGCAAGCCTTCGTCGCCAGGGAGCACATGCGCATCGAGCTTGCCTGATCCCATGGTATCGCTCGACGTCTTGCGCGACGCCGCCGCGCTTGTTCATGAGACCGTGCAGCCGACCTTGCAGCATTCATGGCCGCTCCTGAACGAAAGGGTCGGCGCGGAAGTCTGGGTCAAACACGAGAACCACACGCCGATCGGCGCCTTCAAGCTGCGCGGCGGCCTCGTCTACATGAACCGTCTTAGGCAGCGCGAGCCGGACGTCGCGGGCGTCATTTCGGCGACCCGGGGCAATCACGGCCAAAGCGTCGCCTTTGCCGCCCGGCACAACGGGCTGGCGGCGACCATTGTCGTGCCCGAAGGCAATTCGTCGGAAAAGAACGCCGCGATGCAGGCGCTCGGTGCCGCGTTGATCGAGAGCGGCCACGACTTTCAGGCGGCCTATGAGTTCACCCTGGCCGAGGCCGAACGCCGCGGTTTGCATCTCGTGCCCTCGTTCCATGACGACCTCGTCACCGGCGTGGCGAGCTACAGCCTCGAACTCTTCGACGCCGTCGAGGATATCGACACGCTCTATGTGCCGATCGGTTTGGGCTCCGGCATCTGCGGCGCCATCCGTGTGCGCGATGCACGCGGCCTTGCGACAAAGATCGTCGGCGTTGTCTCTGAAAAGGCGGCGGCTTATGCGCTCTCCTTCGACGCCGGCAAGGCTGTCGCCACCAACAGCGCCGACACCATGGCCGACGGCGTCGCCTGCCGCGTCCCCAACGACGACGCGCTGGCCATCATCCGGCATGGCGCCGAACGCATCGTCACCGTGTCCGATGAGGCGATCATGGCAGCGATGCGCGATCTCGCCAGCGACACCCACAACATGGCCGAAGGCGCCGGCGCGGTCGCGCTTGCCGGCCTCACGAAGGAGGCAGAGAGGATGCGCGGTAAACGGGTCGCAATCGTGCTTTCCGGCGGCAACATCGATCGCGCGCTCTATCTGAAGGCGCTAACCGGCGACACGCCGAACTGATTTCCCATTCTTTTCAGGCGGTTACCAACCACCTGTGGCAAGCCACCGGTCGATCTCGCCGAACTTGTCGCAGCCCCAGAACAGTTCGCCGTCGACGTCGAACATCGGCGAACCGAAGATGCCCTTGGCAAGCGCCTGATCGACTTCCGCACGCAACCGATCCTTGACCGCGCTATCGGCCAGGGCGGTCAGCATGGCGTCCGCGTCGATGCCGAGCGCGTCGCACGTCGCGTCCGCCAGCTGTTGCGGTTTCGCGACGTCACGCCCCTCACCCCAATAGTTCTGAAACACGTGGCGCGCAAAGCGCACCGCAAGCGCGCTGTCCTGGTCGTCGAGCCAGTAGAACGCACGGCTCGCCGCCACCGAGTGAAACGGAAAGTTCTCCGGCCACACGAAGGGGATCGCGTAGTCGCGCGCCATGCGCTCGAGGTCGTGTTTGAAGTAAGGGCCACGAACCGGCTGGCTGATCAGCGGCGACTGCCCGGTCTTCTGGAAGGCGATGCCGAGCAGGGTCGGACGCCAGGAGACCGCGCGGCCGTGCTTGGCGGCGACCTCCTCGACGCGCGCGGTCGCGAGATACCCATAGGGCGAGCTGAAGTCGAAGTAGAAATCGATGGGTGATGTCATGGTTCCCTAACCGGTTGTTTGGCGGCGCGCGGTCACTTCGATCTCGACCTTCATCTCCGGTTTCGTCAACGCGCAGATGACGGTCGTGTTGGCCGGCCTGATATCACGGAAATGGTCGCCGACCACGCGGGCAATCGCCTCGAAGTCGTCCTGTTCGGCAATGTAGATGACGACCCGAACAACATCGGCCAGCGATGACCCCGCCCGTTCCAAGGCTTCGGTGATATTGCGGAAACACTGGCGCGTCTGTTCGACCGCATCGGGCGAAATCTCGCCGGTCGCGTAGTCGTATCCCGTGGTGCCGGAGACGAAGATCCAGTCATCGTCGACAACAGCTCTGGCATAACCGGCCAGTTCCTCGAAGACGGAACCGGAATAGATCTTTCGCCGCATGCTTACCCTCCGATCACAGCAGAATGGCCGCGCCCAAGGCCAGGAAAACGAAGAAGCCGACGACATCGGTCACGGTTGTCAGGAACACGCCGGCGGAGACGGCCGGGTCGACCTTCAGCGCGTTAAGGCCGATCGGGATCAGCGCGCCCGCCATGCCGGCGACCAGCAGGTTGACGACCATGGCGATGCCGATGACGACGCCCAGCATCGGCTCCTGAAACCACTGCCAGGCCACCAGCCCGACCAGCACCGCGAACAGCAGGCCGTTCAGCAACCCGACGACCACCTCCTTGCCGACGACTCGCAGCGCGTTGGCTCGCGTCAGGTCTCGCGTCGCCAGGGCGCGCACGGCAACCGTCATCGTCTGGGTGCCCGCATTGCCGCCCATCGACGCGACGATCGGCATCAAGACGGCGAGGGCCACGAACCGTTCAAGCGTGGTTTCGAAGATACCGATCACGAACGACGCCAAAACGGCAGTGCCCAAGTTAACGAAGAGCCACAGAAAACGCTTGCGCGTTGTCGTGACAATTTCATCGTTCAGGTCGGTCTGGGCGACACCGCCCAGGCGCAGCGTGTCCTCTTCCGTCTCCTCGCTGATGACGTCGACAACGTCGTCAAAGGTGATCGCGCCAAGCAGCCGGCCGTCGTTATCGGTCACTGCCATTTCGCTGAGACCATACTGCTGAAAGATGTAGGCCACCTCTTCCTGGTCGGTGTCCGCGTTGACGGTGGTCGGTTCGTCGTCCTCGACCAGGTTTTGCAGGCGTGTCTCGCGGCGGTTGCGCAGGATGCGGCTGATCGGCACCGAGCCCAGCGGCTTGTGCTGGGGATCGACGATAAAGACATCGTAGAAATCGTCCGGCAGATCGTCACTGGCGCGCAGGTAGTCGATAGTCTGGCCGATGTTCCAGAACATCGGCACGGCGACGACGTCGCGGCGCATCAGGCGCCCGGCGCTGTCCTCCGGGAAGGTGAGACCCTCCTCGACGGCGCGGCGCGATGCAAACGGCACGGCGGCCAGGACTTCGTCTTGGAGGTTCTGGTCGAGATCCTCCAGGACATCGACGGCATCGTCCGTCTCAAGCTGCTCGACCATGTGGGCGACGTCGTCGGTGCCCAGAATCTCGACGACATCTTCCAGAACCGACTCATCCAAGTGCGCCAGCACCTCCGGGTCGAACTCAGGGCGCAGCGCATCGAGCACCTGACGGCGCTGGTGCGAAGTGATCTGCTCCAACAGGTCCGCGATGTCGGCTGGATGCAGCGGCACGATCAGTGCTTCCAGCCGGTTGGCGTCATCGTCGCCGAGGGATTCCAGGATGGCCTGCAGCAGTTCGGGCGTCAGACCGTAGAGGTCGTGGACGTCGGCTGCGTTGTCTGGGGCGCTTTGCGCTGTCTGTTCGCTCATGACCCACCCATTCTAGAATGTTGCGGCGGCGCATAGCATCACCAGCGGCGGATCGATGTTCGCCTAAGAAAAAGACCCGCCGCGGTGCGACAGGCCTTTCTCAGGAAACTGGTGCGGTCGAGAAGACTCGAACTTCCACGGGCTAAGCCCACAGCGCCCTCAACGCTGCGCGTCTACCAATTCCGCCACGACCGCAGAGCTGGTAATCGACGTTCCTATAGCTAGATTCATAAGGGCCCGCAAGGGCCGCAAACAAGGACGGAACCGGCATGTCAGGCGTGCTTTGGCAGTTGAGCGAGGCGCCCGTCGCCTATCCCGACGCCGTCGGCTTCATGGAGGAGCGGGCCGGCGCGATTCGCGCGGGGCAGGCGCCGGAGACCGTATGGCTGCTGGAACACCCGCCGCTCTATACCGCCGGCACCAGCGCCGATGCGGCAGAACTGCTCGATGCCGGCGATTTTCCGGTCTACCGGACCGGCCGGGGCGGCCGTTACACCTATCACGGGCCGGGCCAGCGGGTGGCCTATGTGATGCTGGATCTGAAGGCGCGCGGCGGCGACCTCAAAGCCTTCGTGCGCGGGCTGGAGGCTTGGCTCATTGCCACCCTCGCCGATTTCGGCATCACCGGGGAGACACGTGACGACCGGGTCGGTGTCTGGGTCCGCCGGCCCGGCGGCGAAGACAAGATCGCCGCCATCGGCATCCGGGTGCGCCGCTGGGTGTCGTTCCACGGCATCGCCATCAATGTCGACCCGGATCTCGATCACTTCCGCGGCATCGTGCCGTGCGGCATCCAGGGCCACGGCGTGACGTCGCTGCGCGCGCTTGGCGTCGACGCCGACATGGCGGCGGTCGATGCGGCGCTCAAAGCCAAATTCGAGGCGGCCATGCCGGCGCGCCGACCGACGGAGCCGGCGCTGGCGTCGTCAGGCGGTCGGTAGCTGACGAAAGCCGGGTTCGATCGCGCTGTCGTCGTCCTCGACGTCGACCCCGGTGACCTTGGCAAGCGGCGGGCCGTCGTGGCACAGCGCGATCATCCGCTCGACGCTGTCAGCGGTCCCGGCGAAAACCGCCTCGACCGTCCCATCACGCCGGTTGCGCACCCAGCCATGCAACCCCAGATCGCTCGCTTCCTCGCCGGTCCAGGCGCGGTACCAGACGCCCTGCACGCGGCCGGAGATAACCGCGCGGACCTGGCGATGGTCGGCTTCAGGGCTCATCAAACTCCAGAATGATCTGGTCGACGGCCAGCGAGTCGCCCTTGGCGACGTTCACCGCCTTGACCCGCCCGTCGATTTCCGCGTGCAGCACGTTCTCCATTTTCATGGCATCGACGATGGCGAGTGCCGCGCCGGCCTTCACTTCTTCGCCCTCGGCGACCAGGATATCGACGACCATGCCCGGCATCGGCGAGAGCAGCAGGCGCGAGGTATCGGCCGGCTCCTTGAACGGCATACGCTCCAGCAACGTATCGGCGTGCTGGCTCAAGATGACGACCCGTTCGGCGACGCCGGCATGGGCCAGATCCCACTGGGTACCCCGACGATCGGTCTGCACGATGACCGGCCGGTCCTGCACCATGCCGTCGAACTGACGGTCGCCGGGCCGCCAGTGCCCGCGCACCGCGATCGCCCGGCCATCCAAAGTCACATCGATGCCGCCTTCGACCAGCGCGGCTTCGACCGCGTGCCGGTCCTGACCCAGACGCACGACCCAGTTCGCAGCCGGATGGCTGGCGCCATCGAACTGGCCGGAGATACCGCCGTCACGCTCCAGCACGGTCAAATGCGCGAGCAGACCGACACCGATCAGGTTCTCCAGGGTTTCATCATCCAGCGCCGCGCCGCTGAAACCGTCGGGCCAGACATCGGCGACAAAACCCGTCGTCAGCGCGCCGTCGCGAAAGCGCTCCTCGCGCATGATTGCCGACAGGAAACCGATGTTGTGGCTGACGCCGCGGATCTCAAAACCGTCCAGCGACCGTTTCATGGTATCGATCGCCGCACCGCGGTCGCTGCCGTAGCTCACCAGCTTCGCGATCATGGGATCGTAGAACATCGTGACTTCCGAGCCCTCCTCGACGCCGCTGTCGATGCGGACATGGGCGGACTCCTCGGGCGGGCGGTAGCGCTTCAGGCGGCCGATCGAGGGCAGGAAACCGCGCAGCGGGTCTTCGGCATAGACACGGGTCTCGATCGCCCAGCCGTCGAGCTTGATATCGTCTTGGCTGAAGGCCAGCTCCTCGCCGGCCGCGACGCGGATCATCTGCTCCACCAGATCGAGGCCGGTCACGAATTCCGTAACCGGATGCTCGACCTGTAATCTTGTATTCATTTCAAGGAAATAGAAGTTCTTCTTCGCGTCAGCCACGAACTCCACCGTGCCGGCCGAGCGGTAGTCGACGGCCCGCGCCAGGGCCACCGCCTGCTCGCCCATGGCACGCCGGGTCTCGGGGTCCAACAGCGGGCTCGGCGCCTCCTCGACGACCTTCTGATGGCGGCGCTGGATCGAACACTCGCGCTCACCCAGATAGACGATGTTTCCGTGCGCGTCGGCCATGATCTGGATTTCGATATGGCGCGGCTCGACGATGAACTTTTCCAAGAAGACCCGGTCGTCACCGAACGAGGCCTTGGCCTCCGAGCGCGCCGCGCGAAAACCCTCCCGCGCCTCCTCGGCACTCTCGGCGACGCGCATGCCCTTGCCACCGCCGCCTGCCGCGGCCTTGATCATGACGGGATAACCGATGGATTCGGCAAT
This sequence comes from Alphaproteobacteria bacterium, assembly GCA_028277285.1. Classification (GTDB taxonomy): domain Bacteria; phylum Pseudomonadota; class Alphaproteobacteria; order SP197; family SP197; genus JANQGO01. The sequence goes on from JANQGO010000245.1 coordinate 9,916, forward strand.
CTTCAGCGCCTCGTCCGCGTCGGCGATCTCGCCCATGTGGCCTGGAATGATGTTGACGTTCGCCTTCTCGGCCAGCTTCTTGGACTCGATCTTGTCGCCCATGGCGGCAACGGCGGCCGCGGGCGGGCCGATGAAGACGGCACCGGCCTCTTCCACCGCGGCGACGAACGCGCCATTTTCCGACAGGAACCCGAAGCCCGGATGCACCGCTTCGGCGCCGGTCTCGCGGATTACCTCGATGATGCGGTCGATCTTCAGGTAGCTCTCCGCGGGCGCCGGCGGACCGATGAAGACCGCCTCGTCGGCCATGCGGACGTGCAGCGCATCGGCGTCGGCCTCCGAATAGATGGCGACCGTCTGGATGCCCATGCGCCGGCAGGTCTTGATGATCCGGCAGGCGATCTCGCCGCGATTGGCTATGAGAATCTTGTTGAACATTCCGCCCTAACTACATGCTACAGAGGTATATTATCGTGCTTCTTCCAGGGATTTGTTAACTCTTTGTCGCGCAGCATGCGGAGTGCGTTGCCGATCCGCCGGCGCGTGCTATGCGGCATGATGACATCGTCGATGAAGCCGCGACGGGCGGCCGAGAACGGGTTGGCGAACTGCTCGCGATACTGCTCCGTGCGCGCCTCGATCTTGTCGGGATCGCCGAGTTCCGACCGGAAGATGATCTCGACCGCGCCCTTGGAGCCCATCACCGCGACCTCCGCCCCCGGCCACGCGTAGCTGACATCGCCGCGCAGATGTTTGGAGCTCATGACCACATAGGCACCGCCATAGGATTTGCGCGTGATGACCGTGACCTTGGGCACGGTCGCCTCGGCAAAAGCATAAAGCAGCTTGGCGCCGTGCTTGATGATGCCGCCATGCTCCTGGCTGGTGCCCGGCAGAAAGCCCGGCACGTCGACAAAGGTGACGATCGGAATGTTGAAGCAATCGCAGAAGCGCACGAAGCGGGCCGCCTTCTTCGACGCATCGATGTCCAAACAGCCGGCCAGCACCATCGGCTGGTTGGCGACGATGCCGATCGGGTGGCCTTCCATGCGGCCAAAGCCCGTCACGATGTTGCCGGCGTAGCCCGGCTGAATCTCGAAGAAGTCGCCTTCGTCGACCACCTTCTCGATCAGCTCCTTCATGTCATAAGGTTTGTTGGGGTTCGCCGGCACCAGCGTGTCCAGTGACGGCTCGGCGCGGTCGATGGGATCGTCGGTGTGCCAGGTGGGCGACTTCTCACGGTTTGACGACGGCAGGAAGTCAAGGAACCGGCGTATCTCAGCCAGCGCCTCGACATCGTTCTCGAACGCCACGTCCGCGACGCCCGACCGGGTCGTGTGGGTAACGGCGCCACCCAACTCCTCATGGGTCACCATTTCGTGGGTCACGGTCTTCACGACGTCCGGCCCGGTGACGAACATGTAGGAACTGTCCTTCACCATGAAGATGAAGTCGGTCATCGCCGGCGAATAGACCGCGCCGCCGGCGCACGGGCCCATGATGACGGAAATCTGCGGCACGACGCCCGACGCCATGACATTGCGCTGGAAGACCTCGGCATAGCCGGCCAGCGACGCGACGCCTTCTTGAATGCGCGCGCCGCCGGAATCGTTGATGCCGATGACCGGCGCGCCGACCTGCATGGCGCGATCCATGATCTTGCAGATCTTTTCGGCATGGGCCTCCGAAAGCGACCCGCCGAAGACGGTGAAATCCTGACTGAAGACGAAGACCAGCCGCCCGTTGACCGTGCCCCAGCCGGTCACCACGCCATCGCCAGGCACCTTCTGCTCGGTCATGCCGAAATCGCTGCAGCGGTGCTCGACGAACATGTCCCATTCCTCGAAGGACCCGTCGTCGAGGAGCAGCTCGATCCGCTCGCGCGCGGAGAGTTTGCCCTTGGCGTGCTGGGCCTGGACGCGCCGTTCGCCACCGCCGGCGCGTGCCTGGTCGCGCCGCTCTTCAAGCTGCCGGATCATGTCGTTCATTGGCGTCCCGCCTCACCCAAGCCCTTGTTATTCCTCGATATCATTCATTGTGCGGCGCAGCAAGTTAGACCGGCGGCAAACGCCCCAACAGGTGCAACAAACGCTCCGCCATGACGATTTCCTCGCGCAGTGCCTCCTGGCGCGCCTTGGCCTCCGCGTCCTCGCCCCAAACCTCGGCTGTGTAGTGCTCGTCGGCCAGACCGGCCCGCCAGGCGTCCTCGCCCGCAATCTCGCCCTCGACCACCGCCAACCCGGCGATCAACGAGCCCGTCGCCACGGTGACCGCATGAACCGCCATCAGTTCGAAGTCGCTCAACGGCTCCAAGGCCGAGGCCAGTGCCTGGACCGCCTCGGCCGGCTGGTCCACCGGCATGATGCCGCTGGTCACCGACATCACCGCGCCATAGCGGCGGCCCGCCCAGTCGACGAGCGGCTGCCAGTGGCGCGCCTGAAAATCCACCAGTTCGGCCGGCGCATCGGCGCGGTAGCAGACGAGATCGCTGGCGCCGAACTCGGCGAGGTCGGCCTTGACCTCGGCCCGGCGCTCGGCGACCCGGTCGATGGCGGTGGTGACCAGTCGGGTAATCGGCATGGTCGCCGGCATCACGTCGCCCGACTGCCCGCGCCACTCGCCGGCAATCTCGTCGGCCAGGTCTTCGGTGGGTACGACAATGCGTTGGCGCCCCGGCGTGTGGACAGGCCGGTCGTCGAGGGTGACCTCGAACCCACCCTCGCATGGCGGCCTTGCGTGGGTGG
>JANQGO010000253.1 GCA_028277285.1 Alphaproteobacteria bacterium
CGATTGCCGCAAAGACGCGGGCTGACCCTCCCCTCCCTCGTCTCCTCGCGGCGGGCGGCGCGCACGACTTCGGTCGTCGCGCCGTTCGTTTTCTTAGCCTATGCTCGCCCGCTCACGACCGGGGTGCGGGCATAAGGCTTAGACATGACACCGGAGTCAAATCCGACATCGGGCTTGCAGCGCGACGGCCACGCGATCTTCTACGAGCTCGCGGGTGCCGGCAGGCCCGTCACGCTGATTCACGGCGTTGGAACATGGTCGGATGACTGGCTTGGTGTCATCGAGCGGTTCGGCGGTCGGTTTCGCACCTTGCGCTACGACCTCAGAAGCCACGGCCGCTCCGGGCAGCCACCAGGCGATTACGTGGCCGACGACTTCGTGGCGGATCTCGTCTGCCTACTCGACCACGTCGGCATCGAGAAAACCCACCTTGCCGGTTTCTCTCTGGGCGGCCTGATCGCCCAGGCATTCGCGCTGGCCCATCCCGATCGCGTCGACCGCCTGGCGCTGATATCAACCGTCGCCGGGCGCACGCCCGAGGAACGCGAACGCGTGCAGGGTCGCCTCGACTTCATTCGCAACGAGCCGCCGGTCAGCTACTTCGACGCATCGGCGTCACGCTGGTTCACCGACGGCTTCCGCGCCGAACACCCGGAACTTCTGGCGGAAAAGAAACAGGTGATCGGGCGCATGGATACCGACCGCTATGCCGCCTGCTATCGCGTGCTGGCCGAAAGCGACTTTGCCGACGAGCTCCACCGGATCCGTAACCGCACGCTGGTCATGACAGGCGAATTCGATCAGGGATCCAACCCCCGCATGGCGTGCCTGATGCACGAGCGCCTGCCCGATTCGGAGCTGATCATCCTGCCGCGCTTGCGCCACAGCGTCCTCTTGGAAGCACCCGACATCGTCGGCGGCATCCTGCGCGAGTTCTTTACCGACTGATCTGCCAGTCCGGTCTCCGCGCCGCCTTGCCCTGCGTGGCGCGCACGACTGGTCCATGATGCGGCAATGGGATGCAAGAGCGCCGTCAACCGTCTATAGAGACGGGATCAACCTGGGGAGCCCACAACCATGACCGAGATCTCGATGACCTATCTGAACGGACCGGACATCGAGAAACTCGCCATGACCGACGACGAAATACTGGATGCGGTCGAGGCCGGCCTCCTGGCGCAGGGCCGCCAGCAAACGGTCTTGGAGCCGCGCGTACACCTGGTGCCCGAAAGTTCCGACAAGGGGCATTTCAACGTGCTGCGCGGTTTCATCGCGCCGCTCGAGGTTGCCGGCGTCAAGATCGTCGGCGATTTCGTCGACAACTATAAGCAGGGCCTGCCGTCGGAAATGGCGCTTCTGAACCTGTTCAGCCCGGAGACGGGCATGCCCAAGGCGCTCCTGGACGCCACCGCGATCACCGACATGCGCACCGGCGCCATGACCGCGCTGGGCGCCAAGTACCTGGCGCGCAAGTCGAGTAAGCGCCTCGGCAATATCGGCGCGCGCGGCTCGTCCTATTGGAACGTGCGCCTCTTGGATCACCTGTTCGACTTCGACGAGATCCGCGTTCATTCGCGCCGGCCGGAAAGCCGCGATGCCTTCGGCGAGCGTTTGTCCCGCGACCTCGGCAAGACCGTCATCGTCACCGACGACTGGGAGAGCTGCCTGAAGGGCGCCGACATCCAGGTCGAGGCGTCGCGCCTGCCCGAACCCCACCCTCACTTCAAGACCGACTGGGTGCCCAAGGGCGGCTTCGTCGTGCCCTATGGGACCATGAGTGCCGTCGAGTTCTCGCTGACCGACATCATGGACAAGGTCGTCGTCGACGACTGGGTGCAGTGCCAACCGGGCAGGCCCTACGGATCGCTGCGCCGCCATGTCGACGAAGGAAAGGTGACCCGGGAGAACCTGCACGCGGAGATGTGCCAGATCGTCGCCGGCGACCGGCCGGGCCGTGAGTCGGACGATGAGACGATCCTGTTCTGGCACCGGGGCCTGAGTCTCTCCGATATCGCGCTGGGCCAGGCCATGGTCGACAAGGCCGCAAAGCTCGGCATCGGTACCAGCCTGCCCTACCGCTGAACGAAGGAGCGCACCTATGGACATCACCTTGAGCGCGGCGGACCGCGCGCTTCAGGCCAAGGCCAAGGACTTCGCCGAGACCTGGCTGTTTCCCCATGAGGAGCTGGCCGAAGACGACGCCGGCGTGCCGCCCGAGACGATGAAGAAGATCCTCGCCGCTTCCGTCGACTACGAGCTTTCCGGCATGAATCATAGCGTCGAGGACGGCGGGCGCGGCTACAACGTCGTCCAGCAATGCCTGATCTATGAGGAACTCGGCAAGGCGACCGGCGGGCTGGCGCTGATCCATTCGATCGTACCCCCCTATTCGCTGAAGTTCGCGACGCCTGAGCAGAAGGAGAAGTACCTCAAGCCCACCATCAACGGCGAGAAGTCCGTCGCCTTCATGGTGTCGGAAAAGGATGCGGGCTCCGACGCGCGCGGCATCACGTCGACCGCCGTCCAACAGGGCAATCACTACGTCATCAACGGCGAGAAGTGGTTCGCCAGCCACGCCAACTATGCGGACTATTCGCTGCTGCACAGCAATATCGACGGCGATCCGGAGAAGGCGACGCTGTTCATCGTCGACAAGGGCACGCCCGGCATGTCGGTCAAGCACCTCTCCAAACACATGCTGAACCGGTCAGGACGCACACCGCAGATCCTGCTGGACGACATGAAGATCGAGGCGGGCCAGATCCTGGGCGAAATCGGCCAGGGTTTCGAGCTCACCAAGGACTGGTTCATCGAACAGCGCATGTTCATTGCCGCGCGCTGTGTCGGCTCCGCCATCCGCGCCGCCGAAACCGCGGAGGCCTATGCCCGCGAGCGCGAAGCGTTCGGCCAGAAGGTCGGCGACTTCCAGGCGATCGCCTTCAAGATCGCCGACATGGCGGTCGACATCATGACGGCGAAGACCCTGCTCTACCGCTGCGCTGCCGAGATCGACTCCGGGATCGAACGCAAGCTCGCCCACGCCCGTGCTTCGGCCGTCAAGCTTGTGTGCACGGAGATGGCGGGCCGGGTGTGCGACGAAGCACTGCAGATCATGGGCGGTCGCGGCTACCTCGTCGAATACCCGACCGAGCGCCTCTACCGCAGCGTCCGGCTCGAACGCATCGTCGAAGGCACGTCCGAGATCCAGCGCGTCGTCATCGCCGGCCAGATCAAGAAACGGGGTTTGGGTCTTTATACGAGCCTCTAGATCTCAAGAACTTCCTTCGCATCCCGGGCTTGACCCGGGATCCAAGAACACGGGCAGCGCCTTAGACGTCGCGGTCTGTGTTCATGGGCCCCGGCTCGGGGGCCGGGGCGCGGCAGTGTTCATGGTGCGATACGGGGCCGACACCTCGACTATCTCGCATCCTGAGCATGGCTCCCCCGATACAAACACCGGATCTCCCGTCGGTCGTCCGGGGCGCGAGGGTGGGTGGGTAACAACTTACGACTCCAGCATCGGCAGCTTCAGGTGGTGTTCGGCAGCGCACTCGATGGCGATCTCGTAGCCGGCATCGGCGTGGCGCATGACGCCACTCGCCGGATCGTTCCAGAGCACGCGCGCCAGGCGCCGGTCGGCATCCTCGCTGCCGTCGCAGCAGATCACCATGCCGGCGTGTTGCGAAAAGCCGATGCCGACGCCGCCTCCGTGATGGATCGAGACCCATGTGGCGCCGGACGCGGTGTTAAGCAGCGCGTTGAGCAACGGCCAGTCGGCGATGGCGTCCGAACCGTCCTTCATGGACTCGGTCTCCCGATTGGGGCTGGCGACCGATCCTGAGTCCAGATGGTCGCGGCCGATAACGATCGGCGCTTTCACCTCTCCGTTTCGCACCATCTCGTTGAACGCAAGGCCCAGCTTGTCGCGCTGACCCAGACCGACCCAGCAGATGCGTGACGGCAGGCCCTGGAAGTGGATGCGTTCCCTCGCCATGTCGAGCCAGTTGTGCAGGTGTTTGTCGTCGGGGATCAACTCCTTCACCTTGGCGTCGGTGGCGTAGATGTCCTCGGGATCGCCGGATAGGGCGGCCCAGCGGAACGGCCCGACGCCGCGGCAGAACAAGGGGCGGATATAGGCCGGCACGAAACCCGGGAAATCGAACGCGTGCTCGACGCCCATCTCCTGGGCCATCTGGCGGATGTTGTTGCCGTAATCGAGTGTCGGCACGCCGGCGTTCCAGAAATCGAGCATGGCCTGGACCTGCACCGCCATCGATTCCTTCGCCGCCTTCACGGTGCCTTCGGGATCGCTCTCGCGCCGATCGTCCCACTCGGCGAGCGACCAGCCGGCCGGAAGGTACCCGTTCAGCGGATCGTGGGCGCTCGTCTGATCGGTCACGACATCGGGATGGGCGCCGCGTTTCACCAGCTCCGGAAAGACCTCCGCCGCGTTGCCGAGCAGGCCGATCGAGACGGCCTGCTTTTTGGACGCCGCGTCCTCGATCATGACCAGCGCGTCGTCCAGATCGTCCGTGCTCTTGTCGAGGTACCCCGTCCGCAATCGCATCTCGATGCGCGAGGGCTGGCATTCGACGGCCAGCATCGAAGCACCGGCCATGGTCGCCGCCAAAGGCTGCGCGCCGCCCATGCCGCCCAGCCCGCCGGTCAGAATCCAGCGGCCCGACAGGTCGCCCTCGTAGTGCTGGCGGCCGACCTCGACAAAGGTCTCGTAGGTGCCCTGAACGATGCCCTGGCTGCCGATATAGATCCACGACCCCGCGGTCATCTGGCCGTACATCATGAGGCCGGCGCGGTCGAGCTCGTGGAAGTGATCCCAGTCCGACCAGTGGGCCACCATGTTGGAGTTGGCGATCAGGACCCGCGGCCCGTCCTTGTGCGTGCGGAAGACGCCGCCCGGCTTGCCCGACTGGACCAGCACCGTCTCGTCCTCGTCGAGCTCGCGCAAGGTTGCGACGATACGGTCGAAACACGCCCAGTTGCGCGCCGCGCGCCCGATGCCGCCATAGACCACCAGTTCCTCCGGCTTCTCGGCGACCTCGGCGTCCAGGTTGTTCATCAGCATGCGCAGCGGCGCTTCGGTCAGCCAGCTCTTGGCGCTGATCTCCGAGCCGTGTGCGGCACTGATCGTGCGCGTGTTGTCGCGGCGGTTCTGGCTTTCGGTCATGGCCTGGCTCCCCTGCAAGAGACCTTCGGTGCTATAAGCCCTCTATAGAGGAGCGGCAGGACCGGTCAACCGCAGGCGCGCCACCATGACGAGTATCGACCCGCTGTCACGCAAAGCCTTCGCCAAGGCCAGCAAACCGCCCGGCGACGGTCTCTTCTGGCGCTACGACGGACCGACCTGGCTGGTCGCGATCGGCACCTATGCCGCCTGGTTCCTTCTGATCATCTTCCACGAGGCCATTCCCTGGCCGCTGATGATGCTCTTGGGCGGCTATGTGCTGGCGCTGCACTTCTCACTGCAGCATGAGGCGATTCACGGCTGGCGCGCGATTCCCAGTTGGCTCCGCACGGCCATCGTATGGCCGCCGATCGGCGGCTGGCTGCCTTATGAGATCTACCGGCGCGCCCACAGCCTGCATCACCGCAACACGGTCCTGACCTTCCCCGGTGAGGACACCGAATCCTACTATCACAAACGCGCGGACTGGGAGCGCTACAGCCCGCTATGGCGCGGCATCCTGTTGTTCCACCAGACGTTTCTGGGACGGCTCCTGATCGGGCCGCTGTTGCGCTGGCGCAAGCTGGTCATCATCGAAGGCGGCATGCTGCTACGCGGCGACTTCCGCAATGTGCCGGTCTGGCTCGGCTTCTTCGCCGGTCTGGCGGTGATCCTGTGGTTCGTCAGCGGCGTCTGCGGCATGCCGATCTGGGAGTACTACGTGCTGCTGGTCTATCCCGGCCTCAGCATCGGCCTGATCCGCGCCTTCATCGAGCACCGGTATGGCCGGCGCGCCGGCGAGCGCATTGCGATTGTCGAATCGAACTGGGTCTTCGGGCTGTTGTTCCTATGGAACAACATGCACCTCGTCCATCACCTCTATCCGGCGATGCCGTGGTACCGGATCCCGTCCTTCTACCGGCAGCATCGCGAAGCGTTGCTGGAGCACAACAACCACTACCGCTTCAGCGGTTATGGCGAGATCGCCCGGTGCTGGTTCCTGAAACCGGTCTTCGTGCCGGTCCACCCGATCAAATAGGCGGAGCGTCTACTCCGCGGCAACGGCCTCGCGCGCGTTGCTGCCTTCGAAGGCCGGCATGACCTCGTCGATGAACAACCGCAGGGACTTCTGCTGGTCTTCCATCGGCAGACCGTAGCTCGCGCAGTAGAGGAAGTTGTCGACGCCCAGCGCCTCATAGGCCTTGAGCTTGGCGATGACCTCGTCGGGCGTGCCGAACATCAGGTTCTCGCGCAGCATCTGGGGATCATATTCGGCGCGGTTGTCCAGGCTCGCCAGATCGATGACCTCCGGGAAGCCGTTTGTCACCTCGCCCAGTTCCTTGAACAGGTTCTCGAACTGGGCGCTCTGGTGACGCACCGCGTTGACATAGCGCTCCCAGTGACCCGCGTCCTCATAGACCGCGGCATAGCGCATGGTCAGGAAGGTCGGGCGTTTGACGTCCGGCGCCTTGGCCAGCGCGTCCTCGAAGCGGCCCATATAGGTCTCGACTTCGGAGAACGGGCGCGACAGCGCCCAGGTCATGATGTTGCAGCCGTTGGCGAGCGCCCAGTCAAAGGTGCCGGGATCACGCGCGGCGACCCAGATCGGCGGATGCGGATCCTGCAGCGGCTTGGGACACGACGTCGTCGGCGGGAACGCCCAGAACTCACCATCGTGCTCGTAGTCGCCGGCCCATAGCTGCTTCAGCACCGGCAGCATCTCCTGCATATAGGCGACGCCGACCTGCTGCTTCAGACCGCCGGCCATGCGGTTGAACTCGCGCTGATAGGCGCCGCGGCCGATGCCGAACTCGAGGCGCCCGCCGCTCAACAGATCGAACATGGCGGCTTCACCGGCGAGCTTCACCGGATGCCAATAGGGCGCCTGCACGATCGCCGTGCCCAAATGGATGTTGTCGGTGTGCGCCGCCCACCAGGTCAGCAGTGGAAACGGCGCCGGCGCGATGGTCATTTCGATCGCGTGATGTTCGGCCGCCCAGGCGATCTCGAAGCCGCCCTGGTCCGCCATCTGGACCATCTCCAGCGTATGGCGCGCGACATCCTTCATGTCGATCGCGGGATCCATGCGTTCCATGTTGATGGCGAGACTGAACTTCATGGCGGCACTCCTGGTCCGGCGGTTTGGCAATCGAGGAGGAGTAAACGGGTGGGCTGTCAGGGCGTAAACGGCAAAAAGGATACGCCTCGCGTAACGATAACATCACATGACCAGCCGCTCCGTGTGGATCTGCTCTACGACAGATCCAGGATCGCCTCGGCCATGGCGATGATCTCCGGGTAGTAGCTGGCGTCGTAGCCTTCTTCGTCTTCGAGGACGCTGAAGAAGACGATGACGGTGCGGCTTGCCGGGTCGACCAGCAGATACTGGCCGCCGTAACCGCCATGGCTCACCCAGCGGCCGTTGGTCATCAGCTGGTTGTGATAGGTCAGATCGTCGCGGTCCTCGTAACGGGGCTGACCGCGCCCGGTGCGCGTGCGCTCCAGAAACGCCGGGCTGCCGACCATCGCGCCGTTGACGCCCCGGCCGCCGCGCGCGAGCAGACCGCCATAACGGGCGAGATCCCGGGCGGTCAGCGAGACACCGCCGGCGATCACCGGCACGCCCTCGCAATCGGTCGAGATATGGAACGTCCCCTCGATGCCAGCGGCCTCGACAATATCGAGCAGGTGCTCGCGCAGGTTTCGCCCGCTGACACGCTCGGCGATCCAGCCGGCGATGTCCGTGTTCGGCGACTTGTACTGCGTCACGCCGGTGGTGTTGGTGACGTCGTCGCTGACCAACTGGGCGGCAAAGGCACGGCAGCTGAACGGCTGCTCGCCCTCGGGCTGCAGGCGCCAGCCCATGGCGATCTCCTCGCGCCCGTAGCCGACTGTCGAGCCGGGCGTGGCATCGAAATGCCAGGGGTCGGCGTAGTCCTCGTTGAAGTTGTTGATGACGTTCATATCCAGGACCTGCTGCACGGTCGCCTCGGCATATCCGCTGGCGACTTCCGGCAGGTAATCCGACACCTTGGCGTCCAGGTCGATCAGGCCCTCCTCGACCAGACGGCCGCACACCAGGTGCATGGTCGTCTTGCTGATCGACTGGATGCTGTGCGGCCGGTCCGGCCCGAAGTCGGCGGCGTAGGTTTCGAACAAAACCGTCTGGTCGCGTACCACCGCCATGCCGGAGAACATGGTCGATCCGGTCAGCTGGCGGACCAGCGGCAGATCGCCGATGCGCCGGTCGATCACCTTGGTCAGCGGCAGAACGTTGGTCGCCCGCAGGCTCAGACCATAACGGGACAGCCGGTGGAGATTGTGAAATCCCCACCGGCGTCTGTCCGGCCGGTTCCAGTTCGCTTGATTGCCCGCCTCGACGTCGAGGTCGGGATTGCGCACCGTCACCAGCCTGTGGTCGTCCGGCTTCACGGGCGGAGACTAAAGACCCGCGCGGACGTCCTGATACAGCGTCTCGTACTTGGCGTCGTATTCCGGATCCATCGCCGGGAAAAAGATCGTGTTCGCGATCAAGGACTCGGGATCGGAGAAGCCGAGTTGATCCAACCGCTCCTGGGGCAACAGGTCGTAGGCCGCCAGATTGGCGCTGCCGTAACCGTAGTTGTCGATCAGCCAGGCGCCGGATTCCGGCGCGATCCAGGCGTCGATATAGGTGTAGACAGCGTCAAGATCGGTCGCGTCCTTGTGGATGATGAAGCCGGAACCCCAGGCGAAGACGCCTTCCTTCGGCACCATGTAGCCGACCGGCACACCCTCGTCCTGCAGCGTCACGAACGACTGGTTCCACGCATAGGCGGCAACGACCTCGCCGTTGGCGATCGCCTGTTCCATCTCGGTGACATCCGACCAGTAGAAGCGGGTGAGGTCACGCTGCTTCGACATCAAGGCCTGCACTTCGACGAGCTGGTCGTCGGACAACGTCCAGACGTTGTCATAGCCCAGCATCAATGCGGCAACAGCGACCGTCGCGGTCGCCGTGTCGTACCACGCCAGACGGTTGGCATAGGCGTCGTCGTAGAGGATCGCCCAGGAGTTATCGTTGATGTACTTCTGGTCGATCATATCGGTGCGGTAGAGCAGCGACGAGTTGCCGAACTCTGCCGGCACAAAGTAGCGGGTGTCGTTGATGATGGCGCCGGAGATGTCCTTGATGCCGGCCGCGATCGTCGACCAGTTGCTCAGACGGCTGGTATCGATCGGCTGGATCAGTTCGGCGTCGACATAACGCTGGATCATGTAGTTGCCGGGGTGGATGAAATCCGGCGCGAAACCGGCACGAATCTTCTCAAACGATTCGATGTCGGACGCGATGTAGCTGAACTCCGGCGGCCCGCCATACTTCTCAATGTAGCCGCCCATCATTTCGGGCATGTCGTAGCCGGCCCAGGTGTGGCCGGAAATCTCGCCGGCCGCCTGGGCGCCGCGCGTCATCAGCGGCACGCTGACGATACTGACACCAAGCGCCGCGAGGCTCTTGGCCAACTCACGCCGGTCCATGACCGGCCCCTTGATCGATTTCATGTGAAGCCTCCCCAGAAATGAGCCATCGGGCCACCCGCCGGTATCAGACCGACGCTTGCGACCTCGTCCTAACGGAAACCCGACCGCCCCGTCGAGCAAGCGTCATGCTCGGGCCGGAGCGCCTCGGGCGTAAACGTAGAAAATAGTTCGCTTCGCGTAACATCATCTTCACGCAAAACGGTGCCGGGCTCAACGCATGACGAACGGATTGCCCATGGGTTCGGACGATGTGTTGATCCAGACCGTCTTCGGCCGCGTGTAGTCGTAGATCGCCTGGGCGCCGGATTCGCGGCCATAGCCTGAATCCTTAAAGCCGCCGAACTCGGCGATCGGCGAGACCACACGGTAGGTGTTGATCCACACGATGCCGGCGCGGATCTGCTTTTGCACCCGCAAGGCCCGCGCGATGTCCTTGGTGAAGATGCCCGACGCCAGGCCATACTTGGTGTCGTTGGCCTTGGCGATCACCTCGTCCTCGTCCTTGAAGCGCAGCACCGACAACACCGGGCCGAACATCTCGGTGTCGACGATCTCCATCTTCTGATCCGGGCACTCGACGATGGTCGGCTCGTAGAACCAGCCGGCGTTCAGGTGCGCGGGCTGCTTGCCGCCGTGATGGACCGTGCCGCCCTCTTCCTTGGCTTTGGCGACCTGGGTCTCGCAGGCGTTGAGCTGACCCAGTGTGCACAACGGCCCCATCTGGGTCTCCTCGGCCAGCGGATCGCCGATCAGGATCTTTTCGGCGCGTCCGGTCAGGTCGGCGAGGAACTTGTCGTGAATCTTCTCGTGTAGATAGATGCGCGAACCGGCGACGCAGCTCTGGCCGCTGGCGCCGAAGATGCTCGCCATCGAACCGTTGACCGCGCTTTCGAGATCCGCGTCGTCGAACACCAGCACCGGCGACTTGCCACCCAGTTCCAGCGACACCTCGGCGAAGTTCTCAGCCGAGTTACGCACGATGTGGCGCGCCGTCTCCGGACCGCCGGTGAAGCTGATGCGCGCGACCAGCGGATGGGTGGTCAGGACCCGCCCGCACGGCTCGCCGAAGCCGGTGACGACGTTGACCACGCCTTCGGGAAAGCCGGCTTGCTCGATCAGCCTGGCGAACTCCAGCATCGCGACCGAGGCGTGTTCAGACGCCTTCAAGACCACCG
>JANQGO010000426.1 GCA_028277285.1 Alphaproteobacteria bacterium
ATGGACGCGTGAATCCGCTCTACATCAAATAGTTAGAGCAGATTCACCCACTTGGTTTGGATCGCCAAGCGATTCAATCCAAGTGGGATCTGCTCTAGCACGGATCGAATGCGTGAATCTGCTCTAAGGGCACACCGAGCCCAGGCTGTCCGCCAACGTGACCATGGCGGCGCCATTCCACTTGTCGGGCGCGCGTGCGTCGGGATCGGCAAACCGGATGGCGGTCATGCCGTTGGGGATCAGCATGACGAGGTTGTCGCTGAAGCCGTGCATTTCGGGAATGCGAACCACGCATCCGTCGGCGCCGCGATAGGGGCCGTACCAGAACGAGAAACCGTAGCGGTAAGGCCCTTCATCTGACGAAAGCGCGACCGGCAGGCCGTGTTCGGCGCCTTGGTCGAGCAAGGCATCGATGGTGTCGCGATGCAGCACCTGCCGGCCGTCGACGGCACCGCGGTTCTGGATGAGTTGGCCGATCTTGGCAATGTCGTCGAGGGTCGGGTAGAAACCCCAACCCATGATCGGGATGCCGCGCGAACCGTCCCCCTCGCGGCTGTGCATCAGCGGGGCATGGTGAACGCCGATCGGGGTCAACACTTCGTCACGGACACGCTGCCACAGATCGGCGTCGGGTCCCTCGACGCTCTTCAGGTAGCCATCCATGGCGGCCGCCAGCACGAAGGCGTGCATGCTGTTGTAACGCACGCGTTCGCCCGGTCCCCAAACGTAACTGCCTTCATCGAAGATGACGTCCAGTTTGGAACGAGCGTCCGGCGCGGCGCCGAACGCGGCGAGCGACGCGTCGGACTCCGCATAGTGTTCGACGGTCGGGTCCGGCTTAAGCGAGCCGGTGCCTGTCGCCATGTCGATGGCATCGCGGAACGTGACGCCCGCCCAGTCGTGGTGGTCGGCGGTGACGTCGACATAGTCGGCGATCTCGAGATCGAGGACGGCCGGACCGTAGCGTTCGGCGAGCCAGAGCAGGCTGAGTGCCGCCGCCGCCGACTTGGTGACGGAGAAGACGCCGTGGCGCATCTCGTCGCAATAGGGGTAGTCGCCGAAACGGGTGTGGCAGGGGCTGCGATAAAGCACGCCGTCGCTGAGAAGGGCGGTTACCGTCAGGTGCTCGCGGCCGCGCTCCATGCCGGCGATCGCATCGCTCGGTGCGTCGAGCGCCGCGAGAGGTGCCGTGGGCAGGTACCCGGCGCGCTCTTCCTCGAACGCCGCGGCGATCTGGTCCGCGCCGGCGACAGGACCGGGGCGGTAGATCAGGTCCAGATGCGCCCACGCGTCAAAGCGCGACCAGTGCGCGGATTCCTGAACGATCTGAAGCGTGAGGTCGGAGATCTCCGTGTCGTTATAGAGGAAGGTCGCAAGCCCGTTGCGGCTGACGTTCCATTTGCGCCCGACCAGGGTGAACGGCAAGGAAGCGCGCGACCAGCCGCCGTCGCCGGGTTCCGACCAGACCCGGCCGGGAGACAGGATGATGTCCCAGTCGCCGGACGCGGTCAGAAGGATGTCGCGGTCGACAGGCACCAGGTAGTCGTCGACCGTGATGAACGCGGCCCAGAAGCTCGGAAAGCCGCCCTCGCCGACCAGGAAGTCGGAGCCGATAAACCCGATCACGCCGGAGAGGTCATGCAGTGCCGGCGCCGGCTCGCCGAGCGGCATGAAGTAGTCGTTGTGGATGGGGCCCTCGGGGCTCGCCCCGGCCGCCATCATCTCGTCAAAGGTCAGACGATCGCGAACGGCACCTGGCGGCTCGACCTCGGCCGAACCGGGCGCGGACAGACCAGCAAGTACGGCGAGAACCAAGCCGATGGCAAAGTATTGACGTCCCATCGATGCTCTCGGGCAGCCTTGAACGGGACGTTCGAGTCTAGGGTAACGTCATGCGCCGTCGAGAGGTCTGCGTGCAAGCCGTCTGAAGCGGCCGCCACGCACGATCACGACGACAGCCGTCTGATGACGATCAGGCGTTCTTCCGTGCCTGGACGTCGACGCGGATATCCTGCGCCATGGCCTTCAGGTCCTGCATGCCCTTGCGCACGCGCACGCCGGCGGCCTTGTTGCCTTTTTCGTAGAACGCCTCGAAATCGGCTTCCAGGCTGGCGACCAGATCACGAACCTCTTCATATTTGCTCATTGCTCGAATACCCCTCCTGCGGTTCATGGATTCAACCCCATGCAAGGGCAGAAGTACGGCCAAACTGCGCCGTTCCAGAAGTAAAATTGGCAAGAAACGCCCGGAACCTGTGGAAAATTGCCATTCCGGCGCGCGTTTTGTCCTAATTCGACACGTTTTCGGTGCCGGAGCCCGAGTCTACGCCAAAGCCCGCGCCATGGTGTCGGCCATGCGTTTGGCGAAGGCGGCGCCATCGAGCGGCGGTTCGCCCTCGATGATGCGGGCCTGGTCGAGCAGCAGGAACGCCATTTCCTCGACGTCTCTCGAGCTGCCGTCCTGGCGCGCCTTCTCAGCCATGGCGCGGATCAGCCGGTGTTTGGCGTTGATCTCCAGGATGCGCGCGGCATCGCCCGGCGCCTGACCGGCCGCCTGCAGCATCTTCTGCAGGCGCATGTCCAGATCGCCCTCGTCGGCGACCAGGCAGCAGGCGCTGTCGGTGAGGCGCTTGGATTCGCGCACATCCTTTACCTTGTCGCCCAGTGCCAGCTTGACCATGGCGATCAGCGCGCCGAGATCGCCGGACGGCGTCTCGTCTTTCTTGTCGCCGTCGGCCTCGTCGGTCTTGGTGCCGGCGATGACGTCGAGATCGATATCGCCGCGCGTCGCGCTGGTGAAGGGTTTGCCGTCGAACTCCGTCGCCGACATCGGCCAGAACTCGTCGACCGGATCGGTCAGCAGCAAAACCTCGATATCGCGCGCGCGGAACGCCTCGATCTGCGGGCTGGCTTTCAGGCTCGCCGGATCGTCGCCGGTGATGGTGAAGACCTGCGTCTGACCGTCCTTCATGCGTTCGACGTAGTCGGCCAGGCTGGTCCAGCCGTCGGCTGCGGTCGAGCGGAAGCGCGCGAGTTTCAAGAGCGTGTCGCGCTGATCGGGGTCCTCATAGATGCCTTCTTTCAGCACCTGGCCGAAGGCTTCCCAGAACGCGATGTAGTCGTCAGGCGCCTTGTCGGCCTTCTTCTGCAGTTCGCCGAGCACGCGCTTGACCAGGCCCTTGCCGATCTTGGCGACCACCGGGCTTGCCTGCAGCATCTCGCGGCTGACATTGAGCGGCAGATCTTCTGAATCGACGACGCCTTTCAGGAAACGCAACCAGGGCGGCACCAGGCCTTCGCACTCGTCGGTGATGAAGACCTTGTGGACGTAAAGCTTGACGCCGTGACGTCGCGCCGGGTCGAACAGATCGAAGGGCGGCCGTTCGGGAATGAAGAGCAGGCTTGTATAGGCGATGACGCCTTCGACCCGGTTGTGCAGGGTCAGCCACGGTTCGTCGAAGGCATGCCCGACATGGCGGTAGAACTCTTTGTACTGGTCCTCGGTGATGTCCTTCTTGGGCCGCGTCCAGAGCGCTGCCGCTTCGTTGATCTGCTCGGACTTGTCACCCGCATGCAGCCAGACCGCCAGACCGATATGGTCGGAATAGGTGGTGACGATATGGCGCACGCGGCTTGAATCGGCGAACTCCTTGGCGTCTTTCTTCAGATGGAGTTCGATCGTCGTGCCGCGCGGCGTGTCGGCCGGCGCCGCCTCGATCTCGAAACTGCCGTGGCCGTCGGACGTCCACTGCCAGGCTTCGTCGGCACCGGCATGGCGGCTCGTCACGACGACCTTGTCGGCGACCATGAAGGCGGCATAGAAGCCGACGCCGAACTGGCCGATCAGGTTGACGTCCGACTTCTCCTTCTTGGCCTTGTCCTTCTCGGCCTCGGCCAGCGAGGCCGCGAACTTTGCGGTGCCGGAGCCGGCGATGGTGCCAAGGTTGTCGATCAGCTCCTGGCGCGACATGCCGATGCCGTTATCGGTCACGCTCAGCGTCTTGGCCTTCTCGTCGGTCGCGATGGTGATCTTGAGATCGGCGTCGTCCTTGAGCAGCGCGCTATCCAACTGTGCTTCGTAGCGCAACTTGTCGCAGGCGTCGGACGCGTTCGAGATCAGCTCGCGCAGAAAGATCTCGCGCTTCGAATAGAGCGAGTTGACGACGATATCGAGGACACGGGCGACTTCGGCCTGGAAGTCGTGGCGCTCGGCCGCAGCGCTATCGGCCATGCCGGATCTCCTTAAAAAACGTGTGGATGCTGAGCGCTATGTAGGAAACCTGTCGTCGGCGTCAAGCGGGCTGGTGCAGCACTAGCCGTCACCCTTGTTCGACAGACTTGCCTCGAGGCGGTGAGAGCCCAGCATGGCCAGCACGATGGCGCCGCCGAAGACGTAAAGGCCGACATGGACCTCGACGCTGGCCACCATGCCGAGCGTCAGGATGGCGACGACCAGGGCGGCCATGAAGACGTCCAGCATCGACCACTTGCCGAGCATGACGGTCCAGCGGATGGCGCGCTGCACGCCCGGCGAGGCCGGGTTGGACGCCGTCCAGATGCGGAACGACAGGATCAGCTTGACCAGCGGAAAGACCAGGGAAAAGGCCGCGACGATGATGCCGAGCAGGGCATGGCCCTCGGCAAACAGGGCCTGGATGCTGCCGGCGATCGATTTGGTGCTGTCGAAGATATAGAACTTTTCGACCGTCACAGCCGGCATAAAGAGCCCGAATCCCAGCAAAACCAAGGCTGCGAGCAGCATAAGGCCGGTCACCGGGTCGCGTTTGGCGCCTGTCATGGACCCGTCTTTAGGCCACGGCGCCGCGCCCGCCAAGAGCCATCTTGGCGCCTTGAATGCGCTTGCCGTGACGGAAATCACCGATCCGGGCAGCCGATTCCCGTAAGCTCCCTCTCATGTCACCTTACCTCCTAGCCGTTGTCTGCGGCGCCCTGATCATGGTGGTTCTCGCGTCGATCGCCGGCGGCCGCGAACTGCTCCATTCAGGCTTTTTCTTCGTGGCCGGCGTGCCGGCCGGCATGGCCATGGCGGCGGTCTTTGCCTGGCGCTGGCCCCAGCGGGCCTGGTCCTATGGCGTGGCCGTCGCGCTTGGCCAGAGCCTCATGACCTTTATCCTGGCAGGCGCCTTTGGCAGTCTCTTGCCGGTGACGCTCTTGCTGTTTCTCGTGCTGACGGTGCCGATGGCGTTCAGCGGCGGCGTGGCCGGCTGGTTGCAGCGACGGAATCCCGGCCAGGGGCCTGATCTCGTCCCGAACTGACCGCGTCAAGACGTCCCGCACCTGAACCACCACCCCTGGTGGTCCAAAACCGAAGCACACATTTTGTTGTGCTTTGACTTGCAAATGTCACGGTCCGTGACGATCCTATGGCCATGGAGCTCCGATCTGAGCCCCCGCGTTTGACCGCTGTTCTGGGCCCGACAAACACGGGCAAGACACATTTGGCCGTCGAACGCATGCTGGGTCATCGCACCGGGATGATCGGGCTCCCCTTGCGTCTTCTCGCCCGCGAAATCTATGACCGCATCGTCGCCATGCGCGGCCGCGCCTGCGTCGCCTTGATCACCGGCGAGGAGCGGATCGTGCCGAAAACGGCGCGCTATTACGTCTGCACCACCGAATCGATGCCGCTGGATATGCCGGTCGGTTTTCTGGCGATCGACGAGGTCCAACTGGCCGCCGATCCCGAGCGTGGTCACGTCTTCACCGACCGCCTGCTCAGGGCGCGCGGCCGCGACGAGACCATGGTCATGGGCGCGGCGACCGCCCGGCCGCTGATCAAGAAGCTGGTGCCGGGCGCGGAGTTCATCGTCAGGCCGCGTTTCTCGAAGCTCAGTTTCGCCGGCGCCAAGAAACTGACGCGCCTGCCGCCCAGAAGCGCGGTGGTCGCGTTCTCCGCCGCCGATGTCTACGAACTCGCCGAGACCATGCGCCGCCAGCGCGGCGGCTGCGCGGTGGTGCTGGGCGCGCTCAGCCCCCGCGCGCGCAACGCCCAGGTCGCCATGTATCAGGACGGCGAGGTCGACTACATCGTCGCCACCGATGCCATCGGCATGGGCCTCAATATGGACGTGCGCCATGTCGCCTTTGCCGCGACACGGAAGTTCGACGGCGCCCGTCCGCGCCACCTGACCGCCGCCGAACTGGCCCAAATCGCCGGGCGCGCCGGCCGTCACATGAACGACGGCACGTTCGGCCTGACCGGCGCGGTCCAGGAGCTGCCCGACGCCGATATCCAGGCGATCGAAAGCCACACGTTTCCCGAACTCAAGACCTTCATGTGGCGCAACGCGGATCTCGACATGCGCTCGGTCAAAGGGCTGCTCCGCAGCCTTGAGGCGCGGCCCGAGCATCCGGGCCTGATCCGCGCGCGCCAGGCCGACGACCACATGGCGCTTGCGGCGCTCGCCCACGACAAGGCGATCACGGATCTGGCGACCAACCGCGATGCCGTGCGGCTGTTGTGGGAGGTCTGCCAGATCCCCGACTTCCGGAAGGTGCTGGCCGACCATCACGTTCGTCTGCTGGCGCACATCTACCGCAGCCTGATGGGTCCCGGTCACCGTCTGGGCGACGACTGGGTGGCGCGCAGCGTCGAGCGGATCGACCGCACCGACGGCGACATCGATACGCTGATGAACCGCATCGCGCATATCCGCACCTGGACCTATGTGGCCCACCGCAGCGACTGGGTCGGCGACCACGGTGAGTTGCAGGAACGCACCCGCGCGATCGAGGACCGCCTGTCCGACGCCCTGCACGACCGCCTGACGCAGCGCTTCGTCGACCGGCGCGCCGCGACCATCACGCGCCGGCTTAAAGGTGACGGTTCGCTCGCCTCCCATGTCGCTGCCGACGGTGCCGTGACCGTCGAGGGCGAGGAGGTCGGTCACCTGGAGGGTTTCCGGTTTGTCGCCGACAAGGCGGCGAGCCACGGCGACGGGCGTACCCTGTGGACGGCGGCGCGCCGCGCCCTGCATCCGGAAATGGCGCGCCGTGTCGCAGCCTGCGAGGCGGACGACGACGCGGCCTTCTCAGCGGACGCCCGGCTCTATGTGTTGTGGCGCGGTTCGCGCGTCGCGCGCCTGGAAGCCGGAAGCGATGTGCTGAAGCCGCGCATCGAGGTTCTGCGCAGCGAGTTTCTGGACAAGGCGCTGAAGGACCGTATCGCCGCGCGTCTGCGCGATTGGCTGGATCGCCGGATCGCGGAGACCTGCCGGCCGCTGCTGCGTATCCGCAACGCCGATCTGAAGGGACCGGCGCGCGGCCTGATCTATCAACTGGTCGAGAACCTGGGTGTCGTCGCGACGCCGGATGTCGCGTCGCTGATCGCCGATCTCGACCGCGACGCGCGCCAGGGTTTGGCGCGGCTTGGCATCCGTCTGGGTCTTCATGCGGTCTACCTCAAATCCTTCATGTCGTCGCGGCACCTCGATCTGCGCGCGCTGTTATGGGCGGCGCATAGAGGCGATGGCGAGATGCCCGGCGTGCCGGTCAAGGGCGAGGTCGCGATCGACGCCGATCCGCGCCTGCCGGCCGGGTTCTATGGCGCCATCGGTTATCAGCGACTGGGACCGCGCGCCCTGCGCGTCGACATGGTCGAACGGTTGGCCGCACAGGCGCGCAAGGCCGTGCGCAAGGGACGGGCCCCGGTGACGCCGGACCTGATGTCGCTTGCCGCGTCGTCGCGCGAGCAGTTCCCCGCCGTCATGGCGGCGCTGGACTTCCGCGTCATCGAGGACAAGAACGGCCTGACGATCGCGGCGGCATCGGGTGGGCGGCGCGCCCGCAACCGCCGCCGGCCGACCGCCGCCGATCGTGCCTCACCCTTCGCCAAACTCTTGGAACTGGAGAATGCCCGTTGAGCATGGAAACCATCCGCATCGACAAATGGCTTTGGTACGCGCGTTTCTTCAAGAGCCGCACGCTGGCATCGCGCGCGGTCGCGGCCGGCCGTATTCGCGTCAACAGCGAGCGGGTGGTAAAAACCCATGGTTCCGTCAGACCGGGCGATGTGCTGACCTTTCCCCACGGTCGCGACATCCGCGTCATCCGCGTCGTGACCTTGGGCGAACGGCGTGGGCCGGCGCCCGAGGCCCGCGAGCTCTACGAGGATCTGGCACCGCCGGCACCGCCGATGCCCGATGAACACCCCATGCCCGGCGGCCGGCGCGAACGCGGCGCCGGGCGTCCGACCAAACAGGAGCGCCGCGCGATCGACGCGCTGAAACGCCGCGCCGACGGCGGCTAGGTTGTTTCGGGCTTGCGCTGACCGTGGCCGGCCCGCTCCCCGCCTGGCGATGCCGACTACGGAAAACACGCCAGAAACCCTCAAGAACCCTGTGGTTGAAAGGGCGCGGCGCCTCTGACATAACCCGCGGCCATGATAGGCCGCGTACGAGCATTGTTTGGGTTGGAAGAGGCAGGCGCCGGCGAGCCGACGGATCCTGAAGAGGAACTGCGCCATGCTGCGGCGGTGATTCTGGTCGAAGCCGCTCTGGTCGACGGTTTCGCCGACGATCAGGAAATCAGCGAGGTCCAGTCCCTGATCGCCGACCGTTTCGACCTTTCAGAGGCGCGCGCGGCCGATCTTGTCGAGCAGGCGCGTCCGATCGCCGAGAACGCGGCGGACTACGAGCGTTTCACCCGGGTGATCAAGAACCAGTTCGACGCCGATGAGCGCATTGGTTTGATGCAGATGCTGTGGCAGGTCCTGCTGGTCGACGGCACGCTCGATGCCTATGAGGACTCGCTGGCGCGCCGCATCGCCGCCCTGCTGCACGTCACGGACCGTGATCGTGCGATCGCCAAACGGCGAGCCCAAGCCGCGCTCGACGCGGAACCGGCTTGACCTCGCCCGTTTATTGCCTAGATAGCGCTGGCCGCATGTCGCCGCCGGCCTTGTGTTCATTGTGGAGGTGCCGATGACCTACGTCGTCGTCGAAGCATGCATCAAGTGCAAGTTAACCGATTGTGTCGAGGTCTGCCCCGTGGACTGTTTCTACGAGGGCGAGAACATGCTGGTCATTCACCCCGATGAATGCATCGACTGCGGCGTGTGCGAACCGGAATGCCCGATCGACGCCATCAAGCCGGATACCGATGACGGCCTGGCCGATTGGCTGGAGCTGAACCGCAAGTATGCCGAGGAGTGGCCGAACATCACCCGGCAGAAGGATCCGTTGCCCGACTCCGACGAATGGCGGGATGTGAAGGACAAAAAACAGCATTTCAGCCCGAATCCGGGCGGTTGAGCGGGGTCGAGTCGCCCTGACGGGGGCTCGGCCGGAAGGGCCAAGAACGCTGCCTATTCGATGCTAAGGCGCGGAAACAATTGGCTTTTGTGGTCGCCAGCTTCCGAACGGCCGCATTTTGTGCTATTCTAATTGTCTGATTAAGCGATCGGAGCGCGAATGGACGGGTCAGCTTCTGGGCTGGCCCGTATCTGTGTGACGCGGTTGGCGTTCACATGGCTGGCCTCGGGCGGTTCGGACGGTTGATTGGGCGCGGACTCGGGAGGTTCGCGCAACAACGAGTTCGCGAAAAGCGAATGGTGCATAACAAAACTACTGCGTGAACAGGTGAGAAACATATGCCATCCCAAGACATCAAACTAAGTGTTGGTGATTACGTGGTCTATCCGACTCACGGAGTCGGGCTCGTTCAGTCCCTAGAAGAGCAGACCATCGGCGAAGCCAAGCTCAACATGGTGGTCGTGAACTTCGAGCAGGAAAAGATGGTCCTGCGCGTTCCCGTCCACAAAATCGCGACGTCGGGCATGCGCAAGCTGTCGACCAAGGACGTGATGAAGAGCGCGTTGACGACACTGAAGGGCCGCGCCCGCGTGCGCCGCACCATGTGGAGCCGTCGCGCCCAGGAGTACGAAGCCAAAATCAACTCCGGCGATCCCGTTTCGATTGCCGAGGTGGTGCGCGACCTGCACACCCGCGTCGGCCAGGCCGACCAGTCCTATAGCGAACGCCAGCTTTATGAAGCCGCGCTTGACCGTCTGTCGCGCGAGCTTGCGGCGGTCGAGGGAGTCGAACCCGACCAGGCGACGACGAAGATCGAAAAGGTTCTCGAAGCCGCTTGATCTCCCGGTTACGCTGTCGCCCCGTCATCAGGTGCCGGCGGGGCGATGGCGTTTCATGCTTGACCGTACGAAATTCGGAACACTGACCGGCTGGAACCGGGTCTGGGCCGTGCCCGCCATTCATGGCGAGGCCGACCGCTTGGCGCGCCTGCACCACCAGATCGCCCGCCATTTCCAGCCGCGCGACCGGCTTGTCTATCTCGGGAACTACCTGGGTTACGGTACCGGTATCCGCGAGACGCTGGACGAGCTCATCACGTTTCGACGCGAGGTCATGGCGGTGCCCGGCATGATGCCCCAGGACATCGTCTTCCTGCGCGGCGCCCAGGAGGAGATGTGGCAAAAGCTGCTGCAGCTCCAGTTGGCGTTGAGCCCGCACGAAGTGTTGAACTGGATGATGCAGCGCGGTGTCGCCGAGACGATCGCCGCCTATGGCGTCGATCCCGAGACGGGCATGACCGCGGCGCGCGCCGGCGCCGCTGCCTTGACCCGGTGGACCACCGCCTTGCGCGACGTGCAGCGCAGCTACGCCGGCCACGGTGAGCTGATGACGCAATTGCGGCGCGCGGCGGTCACCGAGGAAGGTTCCATCCTGTTCGTCCATGCCGGGCTCGATCCGACGCGTCCGCTGGAGACCCAGCGCGACGCCTTCTGGTGGAACCCCGGCGGCTTTGCCGCCATCCAGGAGCCGTTCGGCGGTTTCCGCATGGTCGTGCGGGGTTTCGATCCCGACGGCGGCGGCGTCATGCTGGGCGATCACACGATGACGCTTGATGCCGGTTGCGGTGACGGCGGTCCGTTGTTTTCGGTTTGCCTCGACCGCGACGCCGCCGTCGTCGAGCAGGTCGAGGCCTAGTTACGCGCTTCCGTTTCCCGGTCATGAGGTAGCGCTGTGGCGGCATCCCAGGACAACACGGTCTACGGCGCGCTGCTGGTCACGTTCGCAGGCTGCTGTTTCGCGAGTGCCGGCCTGTTCGTCCAACTGGCATCGCGTCAAGCCGGCGAGTTCGTCGTCTCGTTCGGCAGTCTTGCTGTCTGTGCCGCCGTCGTGTTGCCGATAGCGCTCGCGCGCGGCAGGCGCTTCCTGGTCTCCCAGCATACCGGCCTGCTGCTTGTCAGGTCGGTGATCGGCGTGACCCAGGTTGTGTCGTTGTTCGTGGCGCTGCAAACCATCTCATTGGTCGACACCGTTCTGCTGCGCGACGCCGCACCGCTTTGGATCCCGGTTCTGTTGATGCTGTTCTGGAAAGAGCAGATGCCGAACAAACTTTGGATCGGCATTATCCTCGGTTTCATCGGCATGGCGATGGTTCTTCATCCCACCTACACGACGTTCGAAAGCGGCTACTTGTTCGGCATTGGCGCCGGCATTCTTTATGCCTTCCAGAGCATCTTGTCCCGTCGCGTTGACGAGATTGGCGAGCCGGTCTTAAGAACAACCACCTACATCTTCATCATCGGCACCGTCATGATGGCCGTGCCTGCGGCGTTGCAGTGGCAACCTCTGTCCGCCGAAACTGCGATCCACATCGCCTTGAGTGGGGCCTTCCTTTTGGCCTCCACGACCAGCCTCTTGTTCGCCTACAACTATGCGCCTGCCTATGTGCTGGCGCCGTTCGGCTACTCGGCGGTCGTTTTTTCCGCCATTCTTGATTGGTGGCTCTTCGGGCGTGTGCCGACGGGATGGACGGTGCTGGGTGCGATCTTGGTGGTTGCAGCCAGCCTTCTCATCATAAGGATGAGCCAAAGACACAGAAGCGTAACGAAAGGGTAGACGCCATGAACGCCAAGACCAACGAAGGACTCGCCATCAATGCCGACCGCCTGTGGGCGAGCATCATGGAGATGGCGAAGATCGCCGCCACGGAAAAGGGCGGCAACTGCCGGCTGGCGCTCTCCGACGACGACAAGGAAGGCCGCGACCTCTTCGTCAGGTGGTGCGAGGAGGCCGGCATGACCTGTACCGTCGACAAGATGGGCAACATCTTCGCCCGCCGGCCCGGCCGCAACGCCGACGCCAAGCCGGTCTCGACCGGCAGCCACCTGGATACCCAGCCGACCGGCGGCAAGTTCGACGGCGTCTATGGTGTGTTGGCCGGCCTTGAGGTCGTGCGGTCTCTGAACGACGCGGGCGTCGAGACCGAGGCGCCGATGGAGGTGATCTGCTGGACCAACGAGGAGGGCGCGCGGTTCGCGCCGGCCATGATCGGCTCCGGTGTCTTCGCCGGCGAGTTCGCGCTCGACTATGCCCATGCTCAGCAAGACGCCGACGGCAACACCATGGGCGGCGAGCTCGACCGTATCGGTTATCTGGGGCCGGAGGAGCCCGGCGGTCATGCGCTGGGCCACCACTTCGAAGCGCACATCGAACAGGGGCCGATCCTGGAGGCGGAGAAAAAGCCGGTCGGCGTCGTCACCGGCGTCCAGGGCATCCGGTGGTACGATGTCGCGGTGCGGGGCATGGAGGCGCACGCCGGCCCGACGCCGATGACCATGCGCAAGGACGCGCTGGTGGCGAGCGCCGAGCTGATCACCAAGCTCGACGCGAACGCGCGCGCCGCCGGCCCCCATGGCCGCACCACGGTCAAGATCAACCACTGCAATCCCGAACACACGCGCAACACCATCGCCGGCGAGGTCCTGATGTCCGTCGACATCCGCCACCCCGACGCCGAGGCGTTCGCCGGCCTCGACCGTGACATGCGCGCGACCGCCGAGGCGATTGCGGCCGAGCGCGGCGTGACCATCGAGATCGACGAGATCTGGGTGTCGCCGCCGGTCGCCTTCGACACGGGCTGCGTCGACGCGGTGCGCGGCGCGGCGCGGCTTTTGGGCTACGACCACATGGACATGGTCTCAGGCGCCGGTCACGACGCCGTCTATGTCAGCCGGGTCGCGCCGACCGCGATGATCTTCGTGCCCTGCGAAGGCGGCATTAGCCACAACGAGATCGAGAACGCGGCGAAAGACGACCTGGAGGCCGGCTGCAATGTCCTGCTGCATGCCATGCTGGAGCGCGCGTCGGCTTGACGACGTGCTGCACCCGGCCACGCACGGCGCGCCCCGGACTTGATCCGGGGCCCTTGAACGCCAGCATTGCCTGATGTAGCGCAGTCCGTGTTCTTGGGTCCCGGCTCGCGCTTCGCTTGGCCGGGACGCGAGACGGGTTTGATCTCAGCTTTCGGTGACGATCTTGACCAGCATGCCGGGCTGGAGCTGTCCGTTCGACGTTATCCCGTTCAGCACCATGAAGCGCTCGCGCTGAAAATCGTCAAAGGCCATGCGTTGGGCGAAGCTGTTGATGGTATCGCCGCTGCGGACCTCGACGACGCGCAGGCGCAGCGGGCGGAGCGCCGCGGCCTCGGCCTGTGACAGGCGCCGGAAGCTGCCCAGCATGCGGCGCATGGGCATCTCCAGGCCAGCCGTGTACTGCGCCGGGCTGACAATCATGAAGCGGTAAACGGTGGTGGCGTCCCAGCGCAGCGCGACCAGCCGCAGATTGATCGGGCCGCTGTTGCCCTGGACCTGAAGCCAGCCCGTCGCGGCCTCCATGCCGTCCATGTCGATCTTCTCGAGATCGTTGACCTCGCGCCCGCGCGCCCATTGCTGGGTCAGGTAGGTGGTCATCGGCACGTTCTGCTGGGCCTGGGCGCCGTCGAAGCGGACAAACGCGCCGTCTTTGTTCAGCGCCAGGACCGCGTCGGGCGAGTTCAGCATGCGGAAACCCTCCGGCACGACGAAGGTCATGCGCATGATCGGGTGCGAGAAGGTGCGACCGCGGATGAAACCCTGTTCGGGGCTGTCGCCGAAGATCATGCCGTCGAGGCGCCTCAAGTACTCGTCGCGCCCGTGGACCCAGTTTCCCCCGCCGCTGCCGCTGACCGCCTGGGCCGCCGCCGCGACGCGGTCCGGGGTGCGCGGATGGGTCGAGAACCAATCGATTTGCGCCTCGCCGTCCTGGAACATGAGCTGGCGCGACAGGTTGCTGTTCTCGCCCAGACTGTTCAGGAAGGTCGACATGGCGATCGGATCGTAGCCCGCCCGACTCATGTAGCGGATGCCCAGCTGGTCGGCTTCGAACTCATGGGCGCGGCTGTAGCCCTGGACCCAGGCAAGCGCGCCCAGCCCTGCCATCTCGGTCAACTGCGGATCGCCCACCACGGCGCCCAGCGCCACCGCGCCCAGACCGGCGAGCGTCTGCTGGGTGACGCGCTGCGCGGAATGCCGCGCCGTGACGTGGCCGATCTCGTGGCCGACGACGCCGGCCAGCTCCGCCTCGCTGTTGGCCAGTGCCATCAAACCACGGGTGATATAGACATAACCGCCGGGCAGCGCGAAGGCGTTCACCATGTCGCTGTCCAGCAGGGTGAACGTGAAGGACTGCTGGGAAAGCTCCGAGACGCTGTGCAGGCGCCCACCGAGCGTCGCGACATAGGCGTTCAGCTCCGGCATCTCCTGATAGACACCGAACTCGTTCAGGATCTTGGGGTGTTCCTGCTGACCGACCCGTATCTCGTCGGACGGCGACATCAAGGTGAACTCTTGCTGGCCGGTAGCCGGATTCGTGGTGCACGCGGCAAGCGCGCCGGCGACGGCCAGGATCCCGGCCGCCAGCGCCAGGCGGCAGCGTTTCAGCAATGTCATTCCAAAACCTCGATCTGTTCGGGGTGGCTGACACTGATCGACGGCCCGTTGTGCCAGTTGACCCATCCGCGCACCCTAATTCTTTGCCCACTAAGCGAAATCAGATCAATTGCATCGTCATCGAACAGGCGCGCATCGTCCGGCGACACGGTCGCCGTCATGTCGGTCTTCCAGTCATCACCGAAGTTGAGGAAGATCCGACCGTTGACCTCAGCCGCATCGACGACGTGACCTTCGACTAGCTCGTAGCTGTCGAGCGGTACAGCGTCGGGTTCGTCGGCGTCGCGCACCGCGTAGAACGACAAGGCCCAGATGCCGGCGTCGAGCGATCTGGCATCGG
The DNA here is from genome assembly GCA_028277285.1 of Alphaproteobacteria bacterium. Classification (GTDB taxonomy): domain Bacteria; phylum Pseudomonadota; class Alphaproteobacteria; order SP197; family SP197; genus JANQGO01. The sequence goes on from JANQGO010000426.1 coordinate 15,096, forward strand.
CTTCACGCTCCAGCAGCTCGATCGCCATGGCGCGGTTGTCGGGGAAGCTGTAGACGCGCGCCAGCGCGATATCGACCATGTGTCCTTGCAGCCACAGGCCGTCGTCACGGTAGAGATGGGCGAGCCAGCGGCCGTGCCGGTCCTTTTCGGTCTGGTCAAAGGCTAAGATGACCTGCCGGTTCAGGACGGCATCTTCCAGTGCCGCCTTGGCCTCGTCCGCCAGCGGCTGTTCGACGAAGTTCTCGCGGCCCAGCGCCAGTTTTGGCGTTTGGATACTGACCAGACGAACCTCGCTGCCGTCGTCCAGCACCACGGTGTCGCCATCGACCACCTCGACGACGGTCGCCGTTTGGCCTTCCTGCAGCCGCGGATCGACCTGCGCCGCGCCCGGCGAGACGACAAAAAGGAGAAGAACCCCGATCAGGCTGCTCACGAAGACCTGTTCCATGACCGCTATTCTATACGTCCTCGGGGCTTTGACGCCTACGCCCTTATCTGTAGGATGCGCCGGCTAGGGCGCGTTCGCCCGGGATGATGTGGAGTCTCGGGAAAATTCGGGCGCTCGTCGGGGGAATGTCACGAAAGGGCAGGGGAATGCGGTTTTTTGCGGCCGTTTGTGCGCTCGCGATGGCGGCGGTGTGGGCCGGGCCCGCCGACGCCGAGGACGATCCGCCCTTCCTGACGCTTTATGGCGGCGCTTCTGACATTTTCGACGATCAGACGGCGGCCATGTTCGGTGTCGAGTACCGGACGGACTTCAAGGACCTCATTCTGACGCCCATGGTTGGTGGTTTTGTCACCACCGACGGCTCGCTCTATGGCTATGGCGGCGTCTACGTCGACTTCTTCTTCGGCAGGCGGGTGGTGTTCCGGCCGAGCTTTGCGGTCGGCGCCTACGAAGACGGCGACGGTAAGGATCTGGGCGGGGTTCTGGAGTTCCGCTCGGCAGTCGCGCTGGACTGGCGTTTTGACGACCGGTCCAGGCTGGGTATCGAGTTCACCCATATCTCGAACGCCAGCATCTATGACAGCAATCCGGGCATGGAGACATTGACGGTGAACTACTCCATCCCTCTGGACGCGCTTTACTGAGAGCGGACGGCCAGACCTCCTTTCTCGCGATCGCCGGGTCGCGCGAGATCGTCGCGCGGTCGCTGAAGGTCGCGGTTGTGGTCGGTACCGTGCTGGTCGCGATCAACCAGGGCGACGCGATCGTCGACGGCGACCCCATCAATTGGTTCAAGCTGTGCCTGACCTATTGCGTGCCCTATGGCGTCGCGACCTATGCCGGCGTAAGGGCCAAGCAGGAGGCCGCGATGGCGCCCTAGGTGTCGTCGACCAGCAGCGCCTCGAAACGCGGTCGCATATCGTCGGGAATGGGCGTTTTGGCCCGCGCGTCCAGATCAAAGTGGACGGTGGTCGTGGTCGCCGTGGCGACCAGAACGCCACCGTCGCCGCGATGCATGCGCGAGTGATAGGTCAGTGATGACGTGCCGATTTTGCGTACGCCGCTGACGATGACCACGGGATCGTTGACGACCATCTCGTCGATAAAGGCGAGTTCCGCATGCACGTCGACAAAACCGCGCCTGTCGGCGCGCAGGCGCTCGGCGTCGTAGCCGGCGCGGGTCAGCATGTGCCAGCCCGCCTGATCGAACATGCCGTAGTACTGCACCGTGTTCATGTGGCCCTGGTGGTCGCAGTTCCAGGCGGTCACCATGCCGCGATAGGTTTCGATATAGCCGCTCATGAAGCGAGCTTGGCGCGAGGCCGGCCCCGGCGCAAGCGGCGCTATTCCGATTCCGGCGGCGTCTGGGCGGCGGGCCCGGCGATCCGCGCGATCGATGTCATCAGCGCCTCCTGGTTGCCCTGCAGCAGGATGTCCTTGCGGCGCATCTCCTCGGCGTGGCGCTCGCGCGTCTCGCTCAGTTCCTTCAGCAATCGCTCGACCTCGTTTTCCAGGCGCTCGAGCTGGCGGCGCAGGTCGCGCGCCCAGGCCTCCGCCAGGTCGTCATAGGCGGCGTTGGCCTGGTCGAGTTCGGCCCGGCTGATTGTGCCGTTCTGGGCCGGCGGCAAGGTTTCATCCGGCGCTTGTACAATACGTACAGTATGGTTGAGCTCGTCCTCGTCCTGATAGCCCTCGGCGGCCACGTCGGCTTCGGTCAGCAGCACCAAGACACGCCGGCCTTTGCGCCGCGCCTCAAGGGATCCGCGGCGTATACGCTGTCGTACGGCGCCTTCGCTGATCCCGAGCTGTACCGCGGTATCTCTCACCGAGAGCTGATATCGAACCTGAGTGTCACTCATCCTAGCATGCATTTGTATAGTACGTATTGGACGTACTATACGGACATACCGGGAAGATGCAAGCAGGTTTTTCGTTGCTTTGACACCTGGACGCCGCGTGCTGCCGGCGCGCTACGACATTAGGAGGCGAAGCCGGGTCACTATAACCATGCAGAATGCATATAAATGGAACGTTCGGTGTCAAATAGCCGTCATGAAATCGGCGTTACAAGACAGAGGTCTGCGATCGGTGGCAAGATAACCAACGATCGATCCAAGCGTTGTTTCGTGACGCACCGGAGGCCCATGTGGACCTTTGCAATCTCGACCTTGTCGCCCTCAGTGCGCTGATCGCGCGTGGCGAGGCCACCAGCCGGGAGGTCGTCGGCGCCCATCTCGACCGGCTCGAGGCCGTCGAGCCGGCGATCAACGGCATGGTGCAGCAGCGGCCCGAATGGTCCCGCGACCTGGCGGCCGACCGGGATCAGGCGCCGTCCTCCGGTCCGTTCTGGGGATTGCCCTATGCGGTCAAGGACTGCCTGGAGGTCGACGGCTGGATCACGACGTTCGGCACGAAGGGCTATGCCGATCATATCTCCGAACTCAGCGCCACGGTCGTCAAGCGGTTGGATGCGGCCGGCGGCGTCTTTCTGGGGCTGACCAACGCGCCGGAGCTAGGCACCTCGATCGAGACCGACAACCTGATCTACGGGCGCACCAACAACCCCATCGATCTGGACCGGACCCCGGGCGGCAGCACCGGCGGCGGCGCGGCGCTGGTCAAGGCCGGCGCCCTTCCTTTCGTCATCGGCAGCGACTTCGGCGGCGGCAGCCGGAATACGGCGAACTGCTGCGGTCTGTTCGCCCATCGCCCCTCACTGGGCCGGGTGTCGGCGGCCGGCTACCTGTTCGGCTGTTCCGGCATGAAGGGCCAGATGTGCCGGGTCGCTCCGCTCGCGCGCAGCGTCCGCGATCTGGAGATGGTGTTTCAGGTGATCGGCGGCAGCGACCCGGACGATCCGAAAACCGACGGGGTCGCCGCCCGTCCGGCGGCGCCGCGCCAAAACGGCGCCAGAATTGCCCTGGTCAGCGGCAGCCCGGCGGCACCGCCGGAACCGGAAATTGTCGAAGCGATCAAGACCTTCGGCGCGGCGCTCGAGCCGATGCACCATGTCGAGACGCCGGATCTGGACAGCCTGTTTGCCGAGGGCGGCGACATCGCCTATGGCCTGTTCAGCGCCGATGCCGGCCATCTGCTGCGCCAGGCGGTCGAGACCGTGACCGGTCTGGACGCCATGTCGCCTTCCATGGCGTTCTGGCTGGAAAGCGTCGGCAAACTGCAGGAACGCCCGGCCAGCGACTTCATCGTCCTGATGAGCCGCTGGGAGGCGTTCCGCCTGACGGTCAACCGGCTGTTCGAGACCTATGACTTCCTCATTTGTCCCGCGGCGCCGACGGTCGCGCCACGCCACGGCGAGACACTTGACGAGGGGTTCTTCTGGCGGGCGATCGCCTACACGACGCCGTTCTCGCTGACCGCATCGCCGGTCCTGGTCGTGCCGGCCGGGATCGGCAGGGACGGGCTGCCGTTCTGCCTCCAGATCGTGGCGCCGTCCTGGGCCGACGAAACGCTGCTTGCCTTCGGCCGCTCGCTTCAGGAGGGCGAGGGCGAGGCCCGCGGCCTGATCGAACGCGCGCTCGCGGTCCCGGTTCAGGTCGGCTGACCGGCCGGAAACGGCCCTAAGACGCCGCGGCCACCTTGGTGTTGTAGGCGTCCCACAGTACGCCGGTGTCGAGGCGCCCATGGGCATCGTCGAGATAGGCGCGCGAGTTATCGAGATCACGCGCAACGGCCTTGATGTCAGCATCCAGCAGGACGCCGTGGCGTTTCAGCACCCGCCCGGCGATCAGCACCGTATCGACGTCGCGGCCGTTGGCCTGCAGGACGGCGATCTGTTCGGGCTCGGCGCCGGACATCATGCCGACCCGTTCGCGCGACAGCAGGATGATGTCGGCCTGTTTGCCGGGCGTCAGGCTGCCGATCCTGTCGTCCAGGCTGAGCGACCGGGCGCCGCCCATGGTGGCGATCTCCAGCATGTCGCGGGTCAAAAGCGCCACATCCGTCGGCGCGATGCCCTGCTGGTCCATCAGCCGCGCCCTGGAGCCGCGCCCGACTTTCAGCGTCATCTGCATGTGACGGAACATGTCGCCCGCCAGGCTGCCGACGGAATCGGCGCCCAGGCTCACCGTGACGCCATGCTGAAGGGCGCGCCAGGTGACGGGATCGGCGCCCTGGCCAAGCTCGCTCTCGACCGAGACCACGATCTTGACGCCCGTTTCCGCCAGCGTATCGAGCTCCCCATCGGTAAAGCTCTGGCCGTGGGAAAACAGGATGTCCGGCCCCAGAAGGCCGTGGTCGCGCAGATTGTCGACAAGGGTCGCGCCCTTGCTCAGCGCGCCGGAGCCTGCATGGGTGGTTAGGGTGCGCACGCCGAGTTCGCGGGCGAGCCCCAGATCGTGCGCCGCGCAGGCGAAAGGCAGGAACTCCAGATTGCGGGCGGTGATGCCCATTGTGACGCGGGCGTCATCGCTTGCCAGCCGGCCGTTGCGCAGGCGAAAGGCCTCTTCGCGATGCCAGGGCAGGGTGGGCGACATCGCCTCGGCGCCGGCCGCGCCGTCAAAATCCGGCGGCCCTTCGAGACCAAAGGCGAAGACGGTGCGCAGACCGCTCTTGTCCAAGGCGTCCAGACTGGCATCGGCAAGGCCTTCGCGGACGCTGCAATCGTGGAAGTCCAGCACCGTGGTGACGCCCGCATCGATTGCCTCCAGCGCGCCGGCATAGGCCGCGATGTGGCTGTCTTCGGGCCGGTAGAGCGGCCGGCGGCCCCAGAACGTCTCGACCAGATAGCTCGACCATGTGCCGTCGGAGATGAACCCGCGCAACAGCGTCATCCACAGATGACGGTGACAACAGACAAGACCGGGCATGGCGATCATGCCGCCGGCATCGATCGGCGCCGCGTCATCGACGCCGAGGTCGGTCCCGATCGCGGCGATGCGGTCGTCCTCGATCAGGATGTCGGCGCGACGTTGGGTGCCGATCTCCGGATCGACCGAGATCACACAGGCATCTCGTATGATTTGTTTGGCACCCACGATGTCCTCGAAGACTGTTGTTGCGCCCGATGTCCCGAACCTAGTCCAAGCAACCGTGAAGGACCACGTCGTCCACCATCAATGCGCCGCATCGACCACATGGCGATTGATGCAAGGGCCGCCAGCCACTAGCGTGCTGGACCAAGACTGAGAACGTCACGGGGGAGCATCATGCCTGATCCGAAGTCGGGGGAGTTACGCGGCAACCGCAACCTGAAGCGGCTGGGGAAGATCTCCCAGACCAAACAGGAAGAAGAGATCGCCAGGACCCTGGAGCTGGGGCTGGAGGCCGCGGACTCGATCCACGACCGGACGATCTCGCTGTTCAGCCGCGGCCATCTTCCCGCCTTCGCCGGCATCAACACCTTCATGAAGTCGCCCTATTGCGAGGACATCAAGAAGGTCGGCGACTATGAGGCGGCCTTCGTCGGCGTGCCGTTTGATACCGGCACCACCTATCGTCCGGGGACCCGGTTCGGGCCCCAGGCGGTTAGGCGTATCTCCGCCGTCTATGACGGCTATTCGGTCGACGGCGGGGTCGACCTGCCCGAGGAACTCGACATGTGCGATGCCGGCGACATCTTTGTCATTCCCGGCAATATCGAGAAGACTTTCGATCAGGTCAGCCTTGCGGTTTCCCACGTCTATACGTCCGGCGCGTTTCCGATCCTGGTCGGCGGCGACCATTCGCTCGGCTATCCGAACGTGCGCGGCATCGCGCCCCATATCGACGGCAATGTCGGCATCATCCATTTCGACCGCCATATCGACATGGCCGACATGGACATGGACGAGCGCATGCACACGACGCCCTGGTACTGGACGTCCCATGGCCATGAGAGCGTCGACAGGAGCGCCTCGCACCACGCCCACACCCACATGCATGACGTCGGGCTCGCCAACTGCCCGCCGAAGAACCTGGTTCAGATCGGTATCGGCGGCTGGTACGGCTCGCGCCGGGGCTCCGAGATCGCCAACGAGCGCGGCACCAGCGTCATGACCATGACCGATGTCGAGGAACTGGGCACCAAGAAGGCCGCCGAAATGGCCTTGGAACTCGCCTGGAAAGGCGCCAAGGCGGTCTATCTGTCGTTCGACATCGACTCGATCGATCCCGGCTTCGCCCCCGGGACCGGCACGCCCGAACCCGGCGGTTTCACGCCGCGCGAGGCGCTGGAGATGGTGCGTCTGATCGCGCGCGAAGGCCTGTGTGGCATGGAGGTCGTCGAGGTCTCGCCGCCCTATGACGTCAACGACAACACGGCCCAGCTTGCCTGCCGTGTGATTCTGGATACCCTCGGCACCATGGTTGTCGAAGGCAAACTCGGCCATCGCGATCAGGTGATGTCCGACTAACCCGCACCCACATCCAACCCTAGAGAAGGACATATCTCGATGACGTTGTTCACCCGTTCGATCGCCGCCGCCCTGGCCACGGTTCTGCCGGGCCTGTTCGCCGTTTCCGCCCATGCCCACGAGACGGCGGGCGCGCCCCACTGGCACTTTGGCGATGTCGTCATCTATGCGCTGCCCATACTGGCCGCTGTCGTCGGCTTGGTCGCCCTCGTCGCCTTTGTGGTGAAGCGCGGGCGGGATCGTCGCTAACGTCAGGCTCTAGAGGCGCGCATCCCCTTCATAGGTGGCGCGCGCCCTTACCTGTGCTAGCGTGGCCATGCCGAACATGCGACATTGCGACGGCCATGGCACCTGACATCGAGCGATCGGTCTGCGAAGCCTTCGATGCCGCGCCCGCGGCGGTTCGCCCGGGTATGCTGGCCCTGCGCGCGCTGATCTTCGAAACCGCCGCTGCCATCGAAGGCGTCGGGCCATTGACGGAGACGCTCAAATGGGGCGAGCCCGCCTATCTGACCGAGACGTCGAAGAGCGGCACGACGATCCGGATCGGCTGGAAGAAGGCCGCGCCGAGCCGCTACGCGCTCTATTTCAACTGCAATACCAGCCTGATCGAGACGTTCCGGGCCCAGTTTGGCGATGACCTGGCGTTCGAAGGCAACCGCGCCGTCGTCTTCGACAAGGATGACGTTTTGCCAACCAAGGCGGTGACGTCATGCATCGCATCGGCGCTGACCTACCACCGCGACAAGAAGGCGGCAGCGCGTTAACGCCCGTTCCCTGTGCGGAAACCCCAGCGATCCGGCACCGGGAAACCGCCGTAACACCATCATGCATGCGCACAACCGCTGGACGCCAACCCGCCTGTTTGCCGCCGCGCTGGCGTTCAGCCTGATGATCGTGGTGCCTCAGGCTGCGCCGCCAAAGGCCGAGCAACCCGATCGCGAAGCCCTTTGGTTCGATGTATTGCGTGACGGTGAGCCGATTGGCCATCACAGTGTCGGGTTTCGACGGGTGGGGGACGAACTGCATGTCGATATCGAGATCGCGTTGGCGGTCAATTTCGGCTTCATCACGGTGTTTCGCTATGAGCACACGAACCGTGAGATCTGGCGCGACGGACAATTGATGGCGATTGAGACGTCGACTAACGACAATGGCGAACGGCACTGGCTCAAGGGCGAAGCGCGTGATGCCGGGTTCGTCGTCGAGAGCTCGGCCGGCAGTTATGTCGCGCCGACGACGATCGTGCCGACCAGTTACTGGAACATGAGCCTGGTCGAGCAGGATCAGTTGTTGGATACGCAGTCCGGTCGCCTGATCGCGGTCGACGTGGCGGCTGCCGGCGATGAGACAATCGTGCTTGCCGGGCAGCCGGTCGATACCAGGCGCTACGATCTGTCAGGCGAGCTCGACGCCACGCTTTGGTACACCGCGGCCGGCGCGTGGGCGCAGTTCCGTTTCGACGGTCGCGGCGATGATATCGTCTATCGGCTCCGGACAGTTGATGACAGCGGCTGACACCAAGACACCGTGCGCCTGGATTACCGGCGCCAGTTCGGGACTGGGCCATGCGCTGGCGCTTCGCATGGCAAAGGACGGTTGGCGAGTCGCCGCCTCGGCCAGGACCGCCGAGGCGCTGGACGACCTGGCGTCCCGTGCCGCGGATCTGAAGGGCGAGATCCACGCCTATCCCCTGGATGTCACCGACCTCGACGCGGTCAAGGCGACGGTCGCGGCCATCCACGATGCCATGGGCGCGATCGACCAGGCGGTGCTGAACGCGGGCACCCATCAGCCTGTCCAGGCGGCCGGCCTGCGAGCGCAGGCGTTCCGCGATCTCATCGACCTCAACATCATGGGCACGGTGAACTGCCTTGAGGCGATCCTGCCCGCAATGATCGAAAGGCGCGGCGGCGCGATCGCGGTGGTCTCCTCGGTGGCTGGATTCCGCGGTTTGCCGTCGGCGGCGGCCTACGGCATGACCAAGGCCGGGCTGATCAACATGGTCGAAGCGCTGAAACCCGAGCTGGACGGCTATGGCATTCACCTGCAGATCGTCAATCCCGGCTTCGTGCGCACGCCGCTGACCGACAAGAACACGTTCCCCATGCCGTTCCTGATGGAACTGGACGATGCCGCCGAGGCGTTCTACCGGGGACTCCGCTCGAACCGGTATGAGATCATCTTTCCGCGGCGTCTGGCCTGGCTTATGAAACTGCTGCGCCTGTTGCCGGCACGGCTCGCCTTTGCCGTCACGCGCCGCCTGGTGCGCAAGACATGAGCGAGGCGGTTGATCTAGAACCGGCGATCGCCGCCTATGGCGCGTTCTTCGAAAACCTCAGTCCGGAAACGCTGAACCGGCTCGATGCGCTCTGCGACGCTCGCGTCCGTTTTCGCGATCCCTTCAACGATGTGACGGGGCTTGATGCGCTCCGCGCGATCTTTGCGCGCATGTTCGACGACGTTTACGATCCGCGCTTTAGCGTGAGCGATCATGCGCTCTCCGGTCAGGTCGGCTATCTGCGCTGGACGCTTTCGTTCAGGTCGCGCAAGACGGGAAAACCCATGACGATCGAGGGCATGAGCGAAGTGCACTTTGATACGGGCGGCCGTGTCGTCGCCCATCTCGATCACTGGGATTCAGGCGAGCAGTTCTATGGCCGACTGCCGATCCTGCGCCATGTCATCGCCATGATCCGCCGCCGGCTCGCGATCAAAACGTAGCGCTTGACGCAACGCGCCCGGTCTCGACGGCGGTCGACGACACCTGGTCGCCCTTGACGAAGATGAGCGTGACCTCGCCCACCTTGAAGCCGAATTTAGTCACATCCGCGCGATTGATCAGAACGCCGCCAGGCTGCAGAAAGAGCCAGTCGTCGAACGTGACGTGCCATGTCCGCGATTCCGTCTGCAGCGCAAATTGGTACGTCCAGTTGAGCGCGTTGCCATAGGCCTTGCCCTGGGCAGTGCCGATCACGCCGTCGGCAACACCTTCATAACTGTGGTCGTCAAGCTTCGTGATGGTCCATGTTTTGCGCTCCGTCTCGCCGTCGTCATAGACGAAGTCTTCGACAAGCGTCAGCGTCTTGCCGTCCCATGTGCCTTCGATGTCGACTTCGAACTGCCGGCGTACATCCCCGGACCGGTCCTGAAACATGCCCCAGGCCTTGGTGTGGCCGGCGAAGTATTCTTCGATCAAGAGTTCCGGTTCGCGCCCGGCGAAGTCTTCCGGTTTCATGCTGTCACATCCTGCAAGGGCCAAGACAATGATGAAGGGGACGAGGCGAGCGGTCACAGCCGCCCGCCTGCGCTCAACCGGCCGAGGCGCGCGCCGCCCGTTCGTCGATCATCCGGCGGATGCGCGCCTGTCGCTCTGCGGTGATGGGGTAGCCGAAAACAAGCGCGCAGGCGCAGAGTTTGATGACGGCCGGCACCAAACTGTAGAGCACCGCGAGCGCGAACAGGCCGCCCGGCGATGCGGTCTCGGCATCCGGTTCCAGGCCGGCCAGTTCCAGCAACGGAAACGCAATGCCGACGGCGAGCGCCAGGGCGAGCTTCGTCGCGACACCCCAAAGCGCGAAGTAGAGGCCGGCGCGACGCTGCCCGCTGCGCAACGTGTCGAGATCGATGACGTCCGCCTGCATGGACGCGGGCAACGTCAGATCGGCGCCGAGGCTGACGCCGGTCAGCACGCAGATGATCAGAAACCACACGTGATCGCCCGGACCGAGGAACGGCACGAAGGCGAACACGAGTGCCGCCCAAACCATGGCGGCGATCCATACGCGGTGTTTGCCCCAGCGTCGGGAAAGCCATAGCCAAAGCGGGATCGCCGCGATGCCCGACAGGAAATAGATGAACAGCAGCAAGCCGGTCCACGCGGGTATGGCGAGCACCTTCTCGACGTAAAGAAGAAACAGCGTCGCGGGCAGACCGTTGGCGATGCCGTTCAGGAAGTAGGCGCCGATCAGACGCCGGAACGGCGTGTTGCGCCAGACGACACGCCATCCGCGACGAAACCCCGTTTGGCGTTGTGCGACAACGGGGCGTTCGGGTACGACGCGTATGGCGATCAAGAGACATACCGGTAGTACGAACCACAGCGACCAGGCGATCACTTCAAGGGATGCGGAACGATCAGCGCCGACAATGGCCGGCAGGCCGGCGGCCAACAGCGTTCCGACAATGACCAGTGCTTCGCGCCACCCGGTAATCCGGCTGCGCTCGTTGTAATCGGGCGACAGTTCCGCGCCCCATGCCGTATAGGGCAGCGTGATCATGGTGGCGCCCAGATAGAGCGCCATGGTCCAACCAAGCAGACCGATCCATGTGATGTTGGGATCCGGCAAGAACAAAAAGGACGCGGCGATCATCAGCACCGGCGTACCGGCCAGCAGCCAGGGCTTGCGCCGGCCGAAACGGCTCCTGAAGCGGTCCGACAGCATGCCGATCAGCGGATCGGTCACGACGTCCCATACGCGCGCGACAAGCAGGACGATGCCGACGGCGAAAAAGCCCAGGCCCAGGTCGTCGGCATAAAACGCCGGCAAGGTGATGTAGAGCGGCAGCAACAACGCCGCCAGCGGCAGTCCCGGTAGGCTGTAGGCCAGCAGAACGCCGCGGCTCAATTTGCCGGCAGGGGGCGGCATGGTGGACATGCCGTCGGTTAGTTGCGGGCGAAAGCTGTCTGCAGGACGTCGATGCGGCGCGTGGTGAAACCGGCTTCGCAGTAGATCAGGTAGTACTGCCACATCCGGCGGAACCGTTCATCGAAGCCGAGGTCGCGGATCCGCGGCCAGGCTTCGTCGAACGAACGCCGCCAGTGCGCCAAAGTGCGGGCGTAATCGGGACCGAACCGCTGTGTTCCCGTACTGACAAGACCGGCCTGTTCGGCCTCGTTGCGAAGCCGCGTGGGCGAGGGCAGCATGCCGCCGGGAAAGATGTACTGCTGAATGAAGTCGACGCGGCGCCGGTAGGCTTCGAAAAACGCTTCGTCAATCGTGATCGATTGCAGGGCCGCGCGGCCGCCGGGGCGCAGCCGGTCGTGCAACGTCTGGAAATAGACGGGCCAGTACGCCTCGCCGACCGCCTCGACCATCTCGATCGAGACGACGCGGTCATAGGTGCCGTCTGTGTCGCGATAGTCCCGCAAACGCAGGTCGACCTTTTCGCCGAGACCTTCGGCCTGAAGGCGTTCTGCGGCAAAGGCGTGCTGGGCCGGCGAGATGGTTATGGCGGTTATCCGGCAGCCGATGTTGCGTGCGGCCCAACTGCAGAAGCCGCCCCAGCCGCAGCCGACTTCCAGCACGTGATCGTCGGGGCCGATCTCGGCCAACGCGGCGATGTTGCGGTACTTGTTGTCCTGGGCGTCCTCGATCGGCTGATCGGGATGATCGAACAGGGCCGATGAATAGGTCATCGAACGATCAAGCCAGTGGGCGTAGAACTCGTTACCGAGATCATAGTGGTGGGCGATGTTGCGTCGCGCGCCGCGCCGCGTGTTGGGCCGCAGCTTGTGCGCCACGCGTTTCAGCGCGCGCGCCCATCGCTGCCGGTCAAGCGCCGCCAGCAGCGCCGTCTGGTTCGTGATAAGCAGATCGACCAGCGCGGCGAGATCGGGCGTGTCGATGTCGCCATCCATATGGGCCTCGGCAAAGCCCATGCTGCCGCCCAAGAGCAGACGGCGGTAAGCGCGCGGGTGGTTGATCCGGATGGCCGCGGCCGGCCCGGGTTTCGGACCCTTGAACAGACGCTCGCCGCCATAGGGCAGGGCGATGACAAACTCGCCTGCCTCGATCCGTTCGGCCATGGCGAGGATCAAGCGTTCGGCAAGTCCCCCGCCAGTATTGGCCCGGTAGTCGATATGCGTTGCCATGGCTGTCTTGGCTATCACTCCGCGGCCTGTCCGTACCGCGGGATCACGTGGGTAACCGGCTCCGCCGGCGCGGCCGGGCGATGTTGCAGGGTCGCGCCCTTGCGCCACAGGCGCAACGCGTGCCAGTGGATACCGGCGATCACCTTCAGTGTCATCAGCGGATAGGTGACAAAGGCGCGCAGCAGCGATCGATCGCTCAGTGCTTCGCGCTCGCCGGTCTGGGCCGCGATCAGCAACTCACCCTCATCGGTCCATTGCCGGATCAAGACGGACAACCGTTCGCCCGGTTCCGCCAGGCGAAAGTGATAGCGCGCGTTCATGGTGATGAACGGTGAAACGTAAAAGCGTTTATCGCAACTCTGTCGCAGCGTCCTGTCCGCTGTGTGGCCTGGATCGGTGGGGATCAGGTAACCGTGACGTTCGCCGAACGTATTCGAGACTTCGTAGAGCACGGCTTTCAGTTCCCCGCTGCTGTGATGGCAGAACCAGATCGTCAGCGGATTGAAGACGTAGCCCAGAACGCGCGGGAAACACAAAAGGCGCACCGGCCCGCCGTCAAGGTCGATGCCTGCCTCGTTAAGCTGCGCATCAAGCCACGGCCTGAGCGCGCTGCCATCGCGCGGCCCATGGTCACCGTCCATGAAGCTGAAGATGTTCCAACGGTTGTGCGAAAAAAGGCGCAGCCGCCGCGATAAGCCGGGCAGGGCATCGAGATCGACGAACAACGAGAAGACGCGGAAGTCCAAACGGTGCCGGAACGGGATCAACCGCTTGTGCATGACGCGACCAAGGTAGAGGCAGGACGGGTCTTCTTTCATGGTGACGACAGGTGTCATCGTGCTGCTATTCCGCGGCTATCGCCGGCGTTGCGGGTGTGACGGCGCGCCAAGCCGGGCTCATCGGCGCTACCTCGTCCGCCCAGGGAGCGGTTGCGCCAAGAGCCTCAGCGACCGCGATGCCAGCCTGCAAACCGTCTTCATGAAAACCATAGCCGCAATAGCTGCCACAGAACCAGACCCGATTGCTGCCTTGGATGGTCGGCAGCTGGTGTTGCGCATCAAGGGCCGCTTTGTCGAATTGCGGATGGTGATAGGTGAACCGGGCATGGGTCAGATCGCCCGACGGCTGGCGTTGCGGATTCAAGGTGACAAAGACATCGCGGTCGGTTTCGAGCCGCTGCAGCCGGTTCATCCAATAGCTGACGGAGACCTGATCGAGATCGTCCAGGGAGCCGTCACTCATGGTGTTCCAGCTTGACCAAACGCGCCTGCGCTTGGGCATCAACGTGCGGTCGCCGTGCATCACGGCGTGGTTCTCCTGGTAGCGGAAGGCGCCAAGAATGTCGTGCTCCCGCACCGAAGCGCCGTCGCCGAGCATGGCCAGTGCCTGGTCCGCATGGGCCGCGATGACGACCTCGTCGAAGCGCTGCTCGTGGCCGCGTTCGTCGCGCACGGTCACACCGGCCGCGTCGCGCTTGAGCGCCACGACCGGTGTCGCCAGATGAACCTTGCTGCGAAACGGCGCGCTGATGGCGTCAACATAGTTGCGGCTGCCGCCCAGGACGCTGCGCCATTGCGGCCGCTCGCCGAGGCTGAAGAGGCCGTGGTTCTCAAAGAACTGAACGAAGGTGCGGGCCGGGAAATCGAGGATATCGCTGAGGCGGGATGACCAAATGGCCGCCGCCATCGGCAGCACATGCCGGCGGGCCAGGATGTCGGAATAGCCGCCCTGGACCAGCAGGTCACCCAGCGACAGGTCGTCCAGATCGCCACGGTCGGCGAAACCTGGCGCGTCTTTGTAAAAGCGCAGCAATTCCGCGACCAAGCGCCAGAATTGCGGACGCAGCATGTTGACCGGCTGCGCGAACAGGCCACTGCGGCTGCCCGCGTACTCGAACCCGCCCCGATCCAACGACACCGCGAACGACATGTTGCTGGCCACGGTCACGACCCCCAAGGCCTCAAAGAGCCGGGTTAGATGGGGATAGTTGTGGTCGTTATAGACGATGAAACCGGCATCAACCGGCACAGTGCGGCCGTCCAGGGCGATATCGACCGTGTTGGCGTGGCCGCCCAACCGGCCGGCGCTTTCGTAAAGGCTCACATCGTGTTGGCGGCACAGCAGCCACGCCGCGCTGAGGCCGGCGATGCCGCCGCCAATAACCGCAATCTTCATGGACCGTCATTCCCCGGGCCTCAGCCTGAACCCGCCCAGCGCCTTTCCGGGCTGGAGGGCCGGCTGAGCCTCATCTTCATTTGGCCTTGTATACGTCAGGCCGATCGCGGCGGATCATCCCGTCTGCGGCAAGCCTTCGCCCGAATGGACCTGAATATCAGGCCGTTACGCCGTCCGGTGATCCACCAGGCCAGGCGCGGCGTAGGAAAGGGCAGTTTTGTGGGAGGAACACTGTGCAGCATGCACTTGCGGTTGAACCAGCGGCATCGTTGCCCGCGCGAAAGGCGAGTTTGCTTTTGGGAGCGGTGTTGCTGAACAACAAACAGCCGGCTATGCCTGCTGACGCCGATCAGGCGCTGACCCCGGAAGACCTGATGCACGCAATCGCCACGCGGCGTGACCGTACGGCGTTTGTTGAGCTTTTTCGCCAGCTTGGCCCCCGCGTGAAGGCGTTTTTGATGCGCCAGGGGGCCGATCGCGAATCGGCCGAAGACGTGACGCAGGAGGTCATGTTGACCGTCTGGCGTCGCGCCGAACAGTACGACCGCAGCAAAGCGGCGGTGAGCACGTGGGTCTTTACCATCGCGCGAAACCGCCGCATCGACAGCCTGCGCCGGGGCCGGCGGCCGGAAATCGATCCCGATGACCCGGCGCTGGTGCCGGAGCCGTTAAGGGCCGCCGATGACGTCGTGGACCTCGCTCAGCAGGGCCGGCTGCTCCACGAAGCGGTGGCGCAATTGCCGGACGAACAGGAACACTTGCTGCGAATGGCATACTTTGAGGATAAATCACACAGCATGATCGCCGAGGAATTGGACCTCCCCCTTGGTACCGTGAAGTCGCGTTTGCGTTTGGCTATGGCTAAACTGCGCCACGCGCTGGAGACCCCCGCATGAACCCGAAACATCATCCAGGCGACGACCTTCTCATGTCCTATGCCGCCGGCTCGCTGGAAGAGCCGCTGGCCTTGGTCATCGCAACCCATCTTGCCTTGTGTCCGCGTTGCCGCGACGAGGTCGCGCGCCTTGAGGCGCTCGGCGGCGCCATGCTCGAGCATCAGGACGGCACACCGCTTGCCGACGATGGTGTCGAGCGCATTCTGGCCCGGCTGGACGAACCCGAAGAGGCGGCGCCGGCTGCGCCGAGCGGCGACGTGGTCGATATCGACGCGCGTGTGCCGCGGCCGTTGCGCGACTACCTGGCCACCGGTATCGATCAGCTGGAGTGGAAATCGTTCCGCGGCTTGGAAAAGGTCGAACTGATGACCGAGGCCAACGGGTTCCATACCCGCCTGATGCGGATCAAGCCCGGGACGGCGATGCCGGCGCATACCCATGAGGGTACCGAGTTGACGCTTGTTCTGGCCGGTGGTTTTAGCGACGCAAGCGGCCACTTCGCGCGCGGCGACGTCGCCGAATGCGATGCGTCGGTGGATCATCAGCCGATCGCCGATCCGGGCGAAGACTGCATCTGCCTGGCGGTGACCGATGCGCCGCTGCGCCTGACCGGCCCGGTCGGACGTCTGCTCAATCCGTTCCTGGATATCTAAGCGATACCCAGCTGCTTCTTGCGGTTGGCCGACCACTCGGTGATCAGGCGGTCGACCGCCAGACCCATGAAGGCGACGCACAGGCCCAGCACGATGCCCTTGCCGGCATCGGCGAAGGTCAACGCGCGGAAGATCTCCTGGCCCAGGTCCCTGGTGCCGATGAAGGCCGCGATAATGACCATAAAGAGCGAGAACATGATCGTCTGGTTGATGCCCAGCATGATCTCCGGGATCGCCAGCGGCATGCGCACCTTCCACAGGATCTGAAACGGCGTGCAGCCTGAGACGATGGCCGCCTCAATGGTTTCCGACGGCACGTTCCTGAGGCCGAAGGTCGTGTAGCGCACGATCGGAATGCTGGCATAGATGACGATGGCCGCGATCGCCGCGACGTCGCCGACCTTGAACAGCATGATCACCGGGATCAGGTAGATGAAGGACGGGAAGGTCTGGAAGGTGTCGCAGACCAACTGAATGAACCGTGAGCGCCACAGCGTTCCCGATGCCCATATGCCGACCGGCAGGCCGAAGACGATGCAAACAATCAGCGCGAAGGTCACCATGTAGGCGGTAATCGACGCGCGCTCCCAATAGCCGGAAAACGCGATGAAGAGGACGAAGAGCGCGACCGGCACCACCAGCTTCCAGCCACCCAGCCAATAGCCGAGCCCGACGACCAACGCTACCGCGGCGACCCAGGGCACCCATTGAAAGGCGGTGCGCATGGGGATCAGAACGTGCTCGAGGAGTGAGTCGCGGAAGATCGACAGCGCGTCATAGAAATGCAGTGTGATGTAATCGACCAGGCCGTCCCACACCGGCGCTGTCGTGATGTAGAGAGCGCTTGGAAACTCCTGCGCTGCGGGCGTTATGGCCGCCGCGATGCATGACAAGACGACGATGACGCCGGCGGTTGTCAGAAACGGATGGCGCCGCCACCACGGACCTGGCGGCAGATGCTCGGGCTGGCGTTCGGAGAGAGCGAGGCTGAGCCGGTCCAGCATGACGGCGATGAAGACGATGGCGACGCCGATCTCCAGCGCCTGGCCGATCCTGAGGCCCTGCAGGCGGAACAACAGGTCCTGACCCAGGCCTTTGGTGCCGACAAAGGACGCGATGACGACCATGGCCAAGCATTGCATGATCACCTGGTTGACACCGATCATCAGGCTTTCGCGCGCCGCCGGGATCTCGACCTTGTAGAGCATCTGGGCGCGCGTGCAGCCGGCCATGACGCCGGCTTCGCGGATCTCCGGGCGCACGCCGCGCAGGCCGATCAGGGTGAGCCGCGCCATCGGCGGCATGGCGAAGAGGATCGTCGCGATGGCGCCGGCCTTGTGCGAGACGCCGACAAAGATCGCGACGGGAATCAGGTACGAGAAGTGCGGCATCGACTGCATGACGTTCAGGATCGGCCACAGGATGCGCTCAAACGGGTTCCACTTGACGGCGATGATGCCGAGGACAAGCCCGATGACGCCGGCGATGGGGGCGGCGACGAGGACCACCGACAGCGTGATCATCGAGTCTTCCCACTTGCCGAACAGCGCGACATAGAAGATGCAGCCGCCGGCCAGAAGCGCCAGGCGCCAGCCTTTCAGCCACCAGCCGAACACGGCGGCCAGACCGACGACGGCGGGCCAGGGCAGGGACGGGATACCCGTTCCCTTGAAGCCGGAGACAAGGATGCTGTCCATCAGGTCAAGCGGCCATTCGACCGCCGAGGCGATGGCACGAGTCACATCGCGGAAGGTGAAGAGGCCGAAGATTTCGTGTTTCTTCAGGACGTCGACGACGGCGTTGATCCACTCGACGAAGGGAATGCGCCAGGCCTCGGGCGTCAGGATCGCCCATTCCGGCAGCACCGGCCGCGCGGCAAGCAGCGCCACGAAGGGCAGGAGAAACAGCAGCCACGCGCCCGAACCGAGGCCGCCTATGCCGCTCTGCGTGCGGCCGGCCGGATCCGCCGAGGCGCCGGTCGCGCTCATGGCTCCTTGGCTGGGAACAGGGCGTCCATGACGCGGTTGCGGGTCAGTTGACCGACGAGCGCGCCGTTGGGATCGACCACGCTGATCGGACCGTCGGCGTCCAGGACGTTGCGCGCGACGTCACTCAGTTTATCGTCGATGCCGACGCGGATGTCGCCCAATGACGTGCCGTTCGGCTCGCTCATCACCTGACGCACGGTCAGGAACTGTTCCTTGGCGATATTGTTGGTGAACTCGCGCACGTAATCGGTCGCCGGGTTCGTCACGAGTTCTTCCGCCGTGCCGATCTGAACGATCTCGCCTTCGTACATGATCGCAATGCGGTCGGCGAGACGCAGCGCTTCGTCGAAGTCGTGGGTGACGAAGACGATGGTCTTCTGCAGCACGTTCTGCAGGCGCAGGAACTCGTCCTGCATCTCGCGCCGGATCAGGGGATCGAGCGCGGAGAACGGCTCGTCCAGAAACCACAGGTCGGGGCCGACGGCGAGCGAGCGGGCAATGCCGACACGCTGCTGCTGGCCGCCGGAGAGTTCGCGCGGATAGTAACCTTCGCGTCCGTCAAGGCCGACCAGCTCGATCATCTCAAGCGCGCGTTTTTCCCGTTCGACGCGGGCGATACCTTGTACCTCGAGCGGGAAGGCGACGTTTTGCAGGACCGTGCGATGGGGCAGCAGCGCGAAGTGCTGGAACACCATGCCCATCTTGTGGCGCCGAAGCTCGATCATCTGCTTGGCGTCGGCGCTCAGCAGGTCGTCGCCTTCGAAGACAATCTCGCCGGCGGTCGGCTCGATCAGCCGCGCCAGGCAGCGCAGCAGGGTCGATTTGCCGGAGCCGCTGAGCCCCATGACGATCAGGATCTCGCCGGGCGCGACCTCCAGCGAGGCGTCACGCACGGCGGCGATGTAGCCGGCCTTGACCAGCGCTTCGCGGCTCGGCGCGCCGTTGTGTTCTCTCAAGAATCGTTCGGGCGCGGAGCCAAACAGCTTCCAGACGCCTCGACAGGATAAGATGGGTTCCGCCACGTGACCGCCCCCGACACGACATGGAGCTAGGGCGCGATGGTTCTTTTTGACCGGCTAGACGCGCTTCCCAGCCGGTTGAGGGTACCGCGACGACCCCCCATCGCGGTACCCCCTACGCCGGATTGAGCTCAGCTCCCGGCGGATGCCGACCAAGCCTTCCACTTGTCTTCGTTGTCGGCCAGCCACTTGTCGGCGGCTTCGGACGGTTCCATGCCGTCAACGTCGACCAGCTTCGACATCACGGCGATGTCGAGGTTGGAGAAGTTGATCTGCTCGATGACCGCATAGGCGCCCGGCCACTTCTCCTGCATGCCTTCCCAGACGCCAATCTTCAGGTAACCGCCCTTGGGATTGCCACAGTCATAGGTCGAATCCGGGTTCATGCCCCAGGACGGGTCGTCCAGGCAGCCTTCACCGTATTCGGGGAACTCGACGAACTTGCCGTCATAGACCGCCTCGATGAAGTTGGGCGTCCAGTTGAACAGCACGATCGGCTCGCCACGCGCCGAGGCCGAGTCGAGCTCGGCCCACAGCGCCGCCGCCGAACCGGCGTTGACCACCTGGAAGTCCATGCCCAGCGCATCGACGCGCTCCTGGTCATGCTTCAGCCAGTCGACCGGACCGCCCAGAAAACGGCCGTTCGGTGCGGTTTCCGGTGTTGCGAACTGAGCCGCGCACGCATTCAGCGCTTCCCAATCGGGCAGGCCGGGGCAGATTTCCTCGACATAGGCCGGATACCACCACTCCTCGCGCGTCTTGGCGTCGTGGGTCGCCGCATCGACGACGCAACCTTCGTCGACGACCGCCTCGAAGGCGACGCCGAAGGCGCCCTGCCAGACCTCGTGGACGAGGTCGATATCGCCCTCGCACATGGAGGTGTAGACGACCTGGCTGTCGGCCGGCACGTATTCGACCTCATAGCCGGCGTCGTTCAGGATCTTGCCGACGATCTCGGCGCCGACGATCTGGCTCGACCAGTTGTGGATCGGGATTTTGATCGGATCGCTCGAATCGGCCCATGCCGTTGACGACAGGCCGAGCACGGCCCCCAGAGCCGCCACGCCAATGGCTCTCTTAAACTCTCCCATTCTTTGCCTCCTCAGTCTTACGCCCCGCTGAATGCTTTTAGGCCCTTGCCCTGGGGCGCGTTGTTCAGCGCAGCGAGGATAGGACGGCGCTGTTGAACGACGAGCGCGCCAGTTGTGTACAGGCCGCATGGTTTTGTGAAAATATATGAAAAACGGGGAGACCTTGGAGCGCGGTGAACGCCGAGCGGTTTCATATCCTGGTCGTTGAAGACGACGACGTGACGCGGGCCAAGCTGACCAGCTACCTGGAGGTCGCCGGTTATCGCGTCAGCGAGGTCGCCGACGGCAAAGCGATGCAGCGGGTGCTGCTGTCGGACATGCCGGACCTTCTGCTGCTCGACATCAACCTGCCCGGTGAGGACGGGCTGGAGCTGACACGGCGCATCCGGCGGCGATCGGATATCGGCATCATCTTCGTTTCCGGCCGGACCGACGACGTCGACCGCATCGTCGGCCTGGAGATGGGCGCCGACGACTACATCACCAAACCGTTCAACCCGCGCGAGGTGATGGCGCGCGTCAAGAATCTGCTGAGGCGAACGCGTCGGTCATCGGGCGACCACCAGGAAGTCCGGCGCTTCTCCGGCTGGCAGTTCGACATGCGCACGCGCACCGTGACCTCACCGGACGGCCAGAAGACATCGCTGACCCGCGCGGAGTTCGAGCTGTTGTGCGCGTTCACCGATCATCCGGGGACCGTCATGGCGCGCGAGCGTCTGTTGAACCACGTCACCCATCGCGTCGAGACGCCCAACGACCGCACGGTCGACGTTCTCGTCCGCCGGCTCAGGCGCAAGCTGGAGAACGATCCCAAGAACCCGGAACTGATCATCACCGCGCATGGCGAAGGCTACATCTTCGCGGGCGACCATTTGTAGCGCCGTCAGCCGGTCGCCCGCTCGTTGCGCCAGGCGTGTTGCATGTCGGAGACGGCGGCAACCGAGAGATCGAACACGGCGGCGATATCGGCAAGGTCGTCGGCTGCCGGCTTGAAACCGACATCGCGCCGAAGTGCCAACTCAAGGGATTCGCAGGCCCGGCCCAGCCGGTAGAGGCCCAGGCTCGTTGCGCCGTTCTTCAGGCTATGCACCATGCGGATCAGTGTCTCCCTGTCGTCGTCATGGGCGGCCTGTTGAATCTGCTCCAATTGTTTGGGCGCGGTTGCGGCGAAGGTTGCGATCAGGTGATCCAGACGCACATCGCCCAATGCCTGACGGTCCTGCTGCAGCACGCGTTCGTCGAGCAAGGGCGGCTCGCCATCGTCTGGTTCGTCGGCATCGGCGACGACGACGAGGCCGTGACGACCTTCCAGGATCACCTTGGCGAGCGTCTCGGCCAACAGTTCCGGCGATAGCGGTTTGCCGACAAAGGCGTCCATGCCGGCGTCGAGATGCTGGCTGATCTCGCTCCTGAAGACATGGGCGGACATGGCAATGACCGGCACGGCACTGCGGGTGTGGTCATCCATCTGACGGATCTGACGAGTCGCTTCAATGCCGTCGATGCCGGGCAGGCTGATATCCATCAACACCGCGTCAAAGTCGTTCTCGGCGACCAGCTCGACCGCCTCTTCGCCGGTCAACGCCATGACGGGGTCATGGCCCATGTGCTGCAGGAACGTCTCGACTACCGCGCCGTTGATCGCGTTGTCCTCGACCACGAGAATGCGGCGTGAGCCCAGGCGTTTGTCCACGCCGGGCAATTCGTCGCCGTGGCGCAGGATGTTATCGGCGCTGCCTTCATCGAAGGTCAGTTCGAACCAGAACCGGCTGCCTTTGCCCGTTTCGCTCTCAACGCCGATTCGTCCGCCCATGATTTCGACCAGACGCTTGGAGATGGCGAGGCCAAGCCCTGTGCCTTCCTGGGTGCGTCCGGCGGCGGGGCTCGCCTGGAAGAACGCGTCGAACAGATGCTGCCGGTCATCGTCGGCGATGCCGATGCCGGTGTCGGTGACGTCGAAGCGCAGGGTATGCCGGCCGTCGGCCGCGACTTCGCTCACCGTCAGGTCGACCGCGCCGTGGTCGGTGAACTTGATGCCGTTGCCGATCAGATTGAGCAGCACCTGGCTGAGTTTGCCGGAGTCGCCGACAATCGCGGCCGGCACGTCGTCGGCCACGGATGTCGAGAGGTTCAGGCCTTTTTCGCGCGCACGGAACCGCATGAGCGCGCTGATGTCGTCGATCAGCGAGCGCAGGTCGAAGGTGACTTCGTCGATATCCATGCGCCCGCTCTCGATCTTCGAATAGTCGAGGATGTCGTTGAGGATGCCGAGCAGCGTGTGGCTCGCCGAGCGGATGATGGACAAACGCTCGCGCTGGCTGTCGCTCATGGGGCTGTGCTCGAGGATGCGCAGCATACCGAGGATGCCGTTCATCGGCGTGCGGATCTCGTGGCTCATGGCGGCCAGGAATTCCGACTTCGCCTGGTTGGCGCGCTCGGCGCGGGCGCGCGCGGCATCGTGGCTTTCCGCTTCCAGCTTCAGGCGGTCGTTGGCTTCGATGAGCTGCGCGGTGCGTTCGCGGACCAGTTCTTCCAACTCGCTCTTGTGCCGGCGCAGCTCGATCTCCGTGCGCACGCGTTCTTCTTCCAGACTGCGCTTGACGATCGCCTGGTCCTTGAAGACCTGGACGGTTTCGGCCATGCGCGTCAGTTCGTCGCGTCCGGAAACCGGCACCGGAACCGCCAGGTTGCCCTCGGCCAGTTTGTTCATGACGTCGGCCAGCCCGGTCAGCCGCCGGACCAGGTTGCGGTTGACGTAGAGCCAGACGATCAGCGCGGCGATCGCCAGGAAGATGGCGGTCTGCACCACCAGGGTGCCTCCGCCGACACCGAACGCGCGATCGAC
>JANQGO010000438.1 GCA_028277285.1 Alphaproteobacteria bacterium
AAGTTGCCGGTCACCTGAAAACCCGCGACCTGACTTGCACCCAGCCAACCGGCCATCATGGTGAGACTCATGAAGGCCGTGGTTTCGAAACCGTAGGACAGCGCCAGCGGTACCCCGAGCTTGAGGAAACGTTTCTGCAGGAACCAGCGGTCGCGAACCGGGCGGCGCACGCCGAAGCTGTCGCCGTCGCGCATGGTCAGGATATAGATGAACAGCGCAAACACCATGAACCAACGCGTCAAGCTGGTCGCCAGCACGGCACCGGCCGCGCCGTCCGGCACAAAGTCCGCGTGGTGGTAGATGAAGAGCCAATTCAGGCCGAAGTTCAGGACAATGGCGACCAGCATCACGACCATGCCGGGCCGGGGCCGGCTCAACCCCTCCAGAAACATGATCCGGGCGGTGAACATGTAGACTGCCGGCATGCCGGGCGCGAACATCGCCATGGCGTCGCCGCCACCCGCCGCCAGGTCCGGCGATTGGCCGAACAGCAGCAGGATATCTTCGCTCCACAACAGCACGACGGCGAACAGGGTCCCAAGGGCAAAGCCGTTGGCGACGGCGATCCACAGGATGTTGCCGCAGCCTTTCTGGTTGCCGGCGCCATCGGCCTGGGAGACCAGGATGGCCGCGCCGCCCATCAGGCCGACGCCCAGGACAAGCATCGCCACCTGGATCGAATAGGCCATGGCCAGATAGGCCAGTTCCTGGCCGCCGGCATGGCCGGTCATGATGGTGTCGGTCGAAACCATTACCAGGATGCCGCAGCGCGCGACAATCACCGGGCCTGCCAGCTTCAGCGTCCGCGCGATATGTTCGCGAAGCGATTGGGCTGGCGGCCGGCTGGCTGTCGGATGCGGCAGGGCGGTCACGGGAACTCCCGGTCGGGCGGGCGCGTGCCGCCCGAGATTCAGGGTGTCTTATGGGTCTTTGGCGCCCGCCAGTGGGACTCGATGTCTTCCAGGCTTCGGCCTTTGGTCTCGGGAATCAGCTTATAGACAAAAACCCACGACGCGACGACCAACAGACCATAGGTCGCAAACGTACCGGGATCGCCGACAAGGCCGATCAGGATCGGAAACGACAGCGTGGCGAGGAGATAGGTTCCCCACAGGACCAGGTTGGCCAATCCCGTGCCCAGCGCGCGGATCTGCAACGGCAGAAGCTCGGAGATCAGCAGGAAGACGACGACGCCGGGGCCAGCGGTAAAGAACGCCACGAACAGCAGGAAGGCAATGACCGCGACCCAGCTTGCCATGCCACCCAGACTGGCCAGCAGAAAGACCGCCGCCAGCGTGAACAGCATCAAACCCATGCCGGTCAGTCCGACCAGCATCAAGGGCCGGCGTCCCACGCGATCGACCAGCAAAAGGCCGATCGTCCCGAAGATGAAATAGACGGCGCCGACACCGACGGTACCCATGAGCTCGACCGAGCGGTCGCCGAACCCGGCCAGAGCGAACAGCTCGGGTGCCCAGAACGTGGCGATCGCCACGCCGGTCGCGTGTCGGATCACAGCTAGGCCCATGCCGGCAATAAGCGCCAATCTGAACGCCGGCAGGATCAGGTCCGACCAACGGCCGGTCTGCGCGCTCAAACCCTCTTTGATCTCGGCGATGTCGTGATCGACGTTCTGGGTGCCGGCAATTCTGCGCAGCACATCACGCGCCTTGTCGATGTGGTCGCGCACAACCAGCCATCGCGGGCTCTCGGGCAAGGCCAGCGTCGCGATAATCAGCAGCACGGCCGGCGCGACACCCATGGCGAACATCCAACGCCAACCATGATCGCTGTCGCGAAACGCGAAGTCCGACAAGAAAGAGGTCATCAGACCAGCCGTCAGTGCGACCGAGAACAACGATCCCAGTCGGCCGCGCAGGCGGACCGGCGACAGCTCGGCGACATACAGTGGTGTCACGCAGGTAAGGATACCGATCGACAG
This sequence comes from Alphaproteobacteria bacterium, assembly GCA_028277285.1. Taxonomy (GTDB): domain Bacteria; phylum Pseudomonadota; class Alphaproteobacteria; order SP197; family SP197; genus JANQGO01. The sequence continues at coordinate 1,943 of JANQGO010000438.1, forward strand.
GCCGGCGATCAGGCGACCGGCGAACAAGACCTCGAAGGTCGACGCCAGGGCGGCAATAAGAGCGCCTGCTAGGCCGATGGCGGCGCCCAGGACGACGATGCGTCGGCGCCCGAACGCGTCCGCCAGCTTGCCGCCAAGCACCGCGCCGATCATGGCGCCCAGCAGCGATGCGCTGACCGTCGCGTCTTTCCAGGAATCGGAGAGATCGAACCGGTCGACGACAAACAGGATCGCACCGGCGATGACGCCCAGATTATAGCCGTAGAGCAGGCCGCTCATGGCACACATGGCGGCGATGAGGTAGAGGACCTTGGCGCCGCCTTGGCCGCTCAAATCGGCGTGCCGGAGCTTCGAGGATGAGTTTGCCAATGTCTAACCCCGACGGTGCCCAGGACGCAGCGTTTTGATCAGCCAATCCGCTTCGGTCACTCGGGCGCGATGTAGTCCTCTTCTCGCGCCAGGCTGCCGTCCGCGTTCAGCCATCGGACCTTATCGCCTTCGATCACGACATGGAAACAGCCTGTCGCGCCATCCAGCCACGTGTTCCAGCGCCGACAGTACATGTCGTTCTCGATCCACCAACTGCCGCTGTCGACGAACTCGTCGTTGTGGCCGGCGACGCCGGTGGTCGTCCCGTCCGCGAGGATGCGGACGGTATAGGGATTGCCGTAGCTGTTGACCCCCATGGTCGTCGACCCCGCGAGCGCGTTTTCCAGCGCTGCAGCGTCGAGGTAGGCGGCCACATCCAATGCTATCGGCTCGTGCGGTGCGCCACCGACGCCAGGTCCGAGATTGGCCAGCAGAAACTCGCGCATGCGCTGGATCGAATCGTCGTGGGCCGCCGGATTGTGCACCAACTGGTAACCCCAGTACTCACCGTTGCAGGCGCGGCAGTCATAGGAGTGTGTCGCGCCGTCATAGACGACGAGATCGATCGGTTCGTTGGCCGCGACCGACCCCTCTGCCAGGCTTTCGCAACGGCTGGCCGGCGTCCAATCATCCGCCGAGCCGATCAGGATCATCAGCGGCGGCAAGAAACGCTGATGGGTGATCGGGCAGTAGGGGTAAACGGCGACCGCGGCCTTGATCGACGGTTTGTGACGCGGCGCCAAGGAACCGGGTTCCCCGGCCACCAGCAAGGTGACGTTGGCGCCATGGGAAAAGCCGACGACGGCGACCTTGTCGGTATCGATGTGATCGAGGGTCGCCAGATAGTCGATGGCACCGTTGACGTCGGCAACGCGCGGCACCGGGCGCAAAATGTTCGTGCAGATCTCATTGATGCTGCGCGGTCCGAAGCTGTCGACACGCAGGCTGGCATAACCCCATGACGCCATGTGGCCGGCCCATTCCTCGTGTGATGGCGTCGGACCGGCGCAGCCGTGGAGAACAACGACGACGGGGAACGGGCCATCGCCAGCCGGCACGGTCAGCAGGCCCGTGACGCGGCCCGGTTCGATGCCTGATGCGCCTTTGAAGGTTTCTTTTGATTCAAACTCGACCTGTGTGGTCGACGCGGCGCTGACGCCACTCGGCAGCAAGAAGAGAAAAAGGCACCAAAGGGCGCCAATCCACGGTCGATTCATCACGGTCTCCTGATCGCCAACGACGCAGCATCGCGCGCTTCGCCGCGGCGATCAATTCTGGCTCTGCCACCATGTCGAGATATCGGGGCCATAGAGCGGCGAGGTGGCTGGTCTTTCGATCGTCGACCAGCGGGCGACATTGTCGACCTCCAGGTGAAACAGCGGCACGCCGTAGCGCCCCCAGAGCAAGACACGATCGAGGGCACGCGCGGCGGCGACAAGTTCGTCTCGGTCGCGCGCATCGACCAGCTTGGTAATCAGGCCGTCGACCACGGGATCGGTCACGCCCGCGTAGTTGCGACTACCGGGACTGTCGGCGGCCTGCGACGACCAGTAGAAAAACTGTTCGTTGCCCGGCGAGAGCGACTGACCCCAGCGATAGACGATGGCGTCAAAATCGAAATCGGAACGGCGAAGCTGGTACTGCGCGCTGTCGACGGTTCTCAGGCGCGCGGTGATGCCCAGGCGCGCCAGGTTGCGCGTATAGGGCAGCAGGATGCGTTCCCATCGGGAGTCGTCCAGCAGGATTTCGAAGTCAAAGGTCCGGCCGTCGCTGGTCCTGGTCAACGTCCCGTCAATCACCTGCCAGCCGGCGTCACTGAGCAGATCGCGCGCCGTCTGCAGCTGCTGGCGCAACTGCCCGCTGCCGTCCGTCACGGGAAGGGTGAACGGTTCGCTGAAGAGTTCAGGCGGTAACTCGTCGCGATAGGGCTCCAGCAGCGCAAGCTCCATGCCCTCCGGCAGACCACGTGATGCGAGGTCGGCGTTGTCGAACATGCTTGTTGTCCGCTCATAGGCGTCATAGAGCAGGTTCTTGTTGGTCCACTCGAAGTCGAAAGCCAGGCCAAGCGCTTCGCGAACGCGGATGTCGTCGAACAGATCGCGGCGGGTGTTGAAGACGAGCGCCGACATGCCTGATGGCCGTCCGTGCTCGACTTCCTCCGTTATGATGTCGCCGCGCCGTGCGGCGGGCGTGTCGTAGCCGGTCGCCCAGCGTGTCTCGTCGTCTTCGAAACGGGCATCGATATCGCCGGCCAGGAACGCCTGCAGGGCCGCGTTGGCGTCGCGGAAGTAAGTGAAGCTGATCTGATCGAAGTTATAGCGGCCGCGATTGACCGGCAGATCCCAGCCCCAGTAGTCGGGGTCGCGCTGGTAGACGATCCGCTGTCCGGCGTCGACCTGCGCGACACGATAGGGGCCGGTGCCCAGTGGCGGCTGAAGCGTCGTCTTGTCGAACTCATGGGTCTCGAAATAGGCCTCCGACAGAACCGGCATCAATCCCATGATCAGCGGCATCTCCCAGTTGCCGCCCCGAAACGTGAAGCGCACGCTCAAGCTATCCAGGGCCTCTGCCTCGGTGACCTCGCTATAGTAGGTGCGCGTGTTGGGCCGGCCTTCGTCACGCAGGGTGCGCCAGGAAAAGAGGATGTCGTCGGCGGTCACCGGTGTGCCGTCCTGGAAGCGGGCCTCCGGATTGATGTGGAAGGTGATCCACGACCGGTCGTCGGCGACCTCGATGGATTCGGCAATCAGCGGATAGAGCGTGAACGGTTCGTCCTGGCTGCGCTCCATGAGGCTCTCGAAGACCAGGCCCAGACCCTGCGCCGGCACGCCCAGAATGATATAGGGATTAAGGTTGTCGAAGGTGCCGACGGCGGTCAGCCGCAAGGCGCCGCCGACCGGCGCATCGGGGTCGGCATAGGCGAAGTGAGTCATGTCCGGCGGGTAGGCGGGATCGCCATGCATCGCCAAAGCGGTTTGCATCTCACCGGCCGTTGACTCGGACCCGGCGACCATGATGAATCCGGCAATCAAGACCATCAAACGGCGCAATAGGACCATTATCCTGCTCCGCCGTCGGTTAGAACCAGCGGCTTCACGGCGGGCGGGCATGCCCATCGTTGCCGAGGGGCTTGGGGATGTCGGTCTACCAGACCAGCCTTTACACAGATGTCGATTTCGATCGCCGGGGCAAGCAGATCGGTCGCTTGAAGATGCCCCACTCGGTGACGCGATCGGCCTATGGCGTCATCCCGATTCCGATCGCGGTGATCGCGAACGGCGACGGTCCGACGCTTATCCTGATGGCGGGCAATCATGGTGACGAGTATGAAGGCCAGATCGCGCTTGGGCGACTGATCCGCGACCTCGAGCCGGAGGCGGTCCAGGGCCGTGTGATCATTCTGCCATCGGCCAATCTGCCAGCCGCGCGTCACGGTGTCCGTGTTTCGCCGCTCGACGGCGGCAACCTGAACCGCATGTTCCCCGGTGACCCCGAGGGATCGCCGACGCGTCAGATCGCCCATTACATCGGGACGGTATTGATGCCGATGGCCGATGTCTTCGTCGATCTGCATTCCGGTGGCGCGTCGCTCGATTACATTCCCTTTGTCGCGGTGACGTTGTGCGGTGACGCGCAGCATGATTCCCGAGCGCTGGCCGCGACCAAGGCGTTCGGCGGGCGCTATGCTCAAGTCTGGGCGCCAAGCACCAGCGGTGTCGCCGAAAGTTCGGTGCCGCGTCCCCAGTGTATCTCTCTGGGTGGTGAGTTCGGCGGCGGCGGCGTGGTGGACATCGACCACACGGCCTATGTCGAACGCGGCGTCAGAAACCTCATGGCTCACCTGGGTATTCTGCCTGGCGTCGAGGTACAAAACGATGACTCCATGAGATGGATGACGAGCGCGAGTGAGGACCTCTACACCTTCGCGCCAGATTACGGTGTTTTTGCGCCCGCCTGTCGGTTGGGCGATACAGTTTCAAAAGGTCAGTTGGCCGGTGAGGTTCATGCCATCGAACACCCCGAACGGCCAGCCATTCCCGTTTTTTTCAGTGCACCCGGCCTCCTGATTTGCCTCAGGGCGATCGGCCGGGTTGAGCCGGGCGACTGCCTGGCACATTTAGCCATCGACATTGATGATCCGGTGATTTGAACATGAACGAAACCAAACCGATTGAGCAGCCAGGACCCTGGCCGGTCAGATCTCCCATTAAGGCGCCCAAGCTGGGCGACCGCATCTATGAGCAGATAGTCGAGCGTATTGTCTCCGGCTCTTTGCCCGAAGGCTCGCGTCTGCCGTCCGAGCATGACTTCTGCCGCATGTTCGAGGTCTCGCGCCCTGTTGTGCGCGAGGCGCTGGCGCGGCTCAGGGCCGACGGCATCGTCGATTCCCGTCAGGGTTCCGGCAGTTATGTGCGGCGGCGTCCCGCGAACGAGATTCTGCGCTACGCCCCGTGCGCCAATGTCGCGCAGTTGCTGCGCTGTTTCGAATTCCGCATCGCGTTGGAAGGCGAGGCGGCCGCGCTCGCCGCGACACGGCGAAGCGCTGGCCAGCTGCGGGCGATCAGGAAGTCGCACAGGGACTTCGATTCAGCGGTCAACCAGGGGCGCATCGGTAAGGCGTCCGACATTGAGTTCCACCTGAACATCGCACGCGCCAGCGGCAATGACCTGTTCGCCGAGACCATGGAAAGCCTGCTCGACGACATCGGCCAGGGCATGGATCTGGCGCGGACGCTAGATGCCAAGAAACAGCAGGAGCGCGTGGTGATCGTTTGCCAGGAGCACGATGCCATCATGTCGGCGATCGAAGACGGTGATGCCGACCGCGCGCGCGTCGCCATGCGCGCCCATATCGGCAATGCGCAACGCCGCATTGTCGGTCACATGGTTCCGCAGGATAACCTGGCCGACGACACCGACTGACCGTCGCTCGCGATGGCGGCTTGCCGTTGACCGGCAACCTGGTGTGCAATGCCGGCCTCATGAGTGTGGTGGGGGTGCATGGTCAACCTGGTTGCTGCGGGCGGTGACCTCAACATTGCCGACGCGTTTCCGTGTGCGGTACGCGAGATTGAGCATGTCTGGATCCCGATGTCGGACGGCGTCCGCTTGGCAGCGCGTGTCTGGCTGCCGGACGATGCCGAAACCAACCCGGTGCCGGCCATCGTCGAGTACATTCCCTACCGCAAGCGCGACTTCACCCTGCCGCGCGATGAGCTGATCCATCCCTGGTATGCCGGGCACGGTTATGCCGCGATCCGTCTGGACATTCGCGGCTCCGGCGATTCCGAGGGCCTGCCGATGGACGAGTATGTCGCCCAAGAGCAGGACGACATGCTGGAAGCACTGGCATGGATCGCCGCTCAGCCGTGGTGTTCGGGTTCGATCGGCATGATCGGGATCTCCTGGGGCGGCTTCAGCGGCCTTCAGGTTGCCATGCGCCGCCCGCCCGAACTGAAGGCCGTCGTCACACTGTGCTCGACCGATGACCGTTATGCCGACGACGTCCATTACATGGGCGGGTGTCTGTTGCGCAACAACCTGGCATGGGGCGGGCAGAGCCTGGCCTATTCGGCGCGTCCGCCGGACCCTGCGATCGTCGGTGAGGGGTGGCGCGACATGTGGCGCGACCGTCTCGACAACCTGGCGTTCACGACGGCGGAATGGATGTCCCATCAGACGCGCGATGCCTATTGGCGTCACGGCTCGGTGAACGAGGACTGGGACGCCATCCAGTGCCCGGTCTACGCGGTCACCGGCTGGGCCGACGGCTACACCAACACGGCACTGCGCTTGATGGCCGGCCTCAAGGTGCCGCGGCGCTGCCTGATCGGTCCGTGGGCCCACGGCTATCCCCATATCGCCGCGCCCGGCCCGGCCATCGGCTTTCTGCAGGAGACGCTGCGCTGGTGGGACCGTTGGCTGAAGGGCCAGGAGAACGGCATCGATAGCGAACCAATGGTGCGCCTGTGGCTGCAGGAACCGGCAGCGCCCGCGGCGAGCTACACCGAGCGTCCGGGCCGCTGGATCAGCCAACCCGATTGGCCGGCGCCCGACGTCGTGTGGCAAGACTTGCCGCTCGGCAACGGCACACTTGGTGTGGCGGGCAAGGGCCGTGTCGACGTTAAGACGCCGTTGCCGCTGGGTACATTGACGGGCGAGTGGAACCCGCATGGCATCGGCCCTGAACTGCCGCTTGATCAGCGGCCCGATGATGCGTTCGCCGTATGCTTCGATGGGTCACCGCTTGAGAGCGATCTCGGCATCGTCGGTACGCCGGTTCTTCGCCTTCGCGTCCGTGCCGATCAGCCGGTCGCGACGCTGGTGGCGCGCCTGTGCGCCGTGGCGCCGGACGGTGCGTCGACGCTCGTTTCGTGGGGCGCGCTCAACCTGACCCACGGATATGGCCACGAAGAGCCGGAAGAATTGGTCCCGGGCGAGTCGTATGACGTCACGGTCACGTTGAACGCGGTCGCCCAGACGTTCTCAAAAGGAAGCCGTCTGCGTATCGCGTTGTCGACGGGGTCGTGGCCGCTGCTGTGGCCGGCGCCGGTCGAAGCGACCGTCAGCGTCGACCTGTCGGCGAGCCACCTGGATCTGCCGGTCTGGCCGGACGGCGCCGGGGCGTCGCCACCGGCCTTTTCCGCCGCCGAGGTGCCGCCGCCTCCCTCCCTTACCTGGCTGCGCGCGTTCGGCCGTGTGCGGCGCTTCGAACGCGACCTCGCCAGCGGACGGGTCGAGATGATCCTGGAAAAGGACGACGGCGCCTACCGGATCGACGCTCACGGCATGGAGGTTGATGCCCAGGGCAGCGAACGCCAATGGATTACCGACGGCGATCCGTTGTCGGGTGGCGGCGA
>JANQGO010000012.1 GCA_028277285.1 Alphaproteobacteria bacterium
CCCTGCGGTAGCTTGGCGAACAGGTCGCGGTTGAGGATGCCCTCCGTCTCCCGTGTGAGCGGCAACAGGCAGACGAGGATATCGCTCCGCGTAAGAAAGGGGTCGAGGCCGTCCGCGCCGTGAAAACCCTCGACGCCCGCCATCGCCCGCGGCCGTCGTGTCCAGCCCGCCACGTCGAACTCCACGCCGAGGAGGTGGCGGGCCGCTTCGCCGCCCATGCCGCCCAGACCCATGATACCGACCCGGCAGTGGCGCGCCGTCGGAGCTTCGATGATCTTCCAGACATGGGCGCGCTGCTGTGCTTCGAGCGCCGGCATTTCCCGGTGATAGCGCAACACATGCAACAGGACGTATTCCGCCATCGATTTCGCCAGGTCGTCGTCGACCATGCGCACGATGGGCACGCCCGCCGGCAGGCCCGGGTCCTTCAGAAGAGCGTCGACACCGGCGCCCAGATTGAGGATCGCCTTCAGGTTGGGAAACCGGCGCAAAGAGCCGCCCGGCGGCGCCCAGACCAGTGCGAACTCGACCCGCGCCGGGTCGTCCACCGCGTCCCAGCCGAGGCAGTCGAGGTCCGGCACGGCCTCGGCGAGCGCCGAACGCCAGGTCTCGAAACTGTCGCTTTCGGAATAGAAGACAAGCGCCATGCGGCTTCCCCTGTCAGGTGCGAACGGTGCCGGTGGCGATCGCGCCCTCCTCGGTTTCCAGGTCGAACGCCGCCGTCAGCAAGGCATGGGTATACGCTTCCTGCGGCTCGTGAAAGATGCGATCGGTCGTGCCCTGCTCCACGACGACGCCGTCGCGCATCACGATGACATAGTCGGACAATGAGCGCACCACGCGCAGGTCGTGGCTGATGAACATATAGGCGAGCTTGTGGCGCCGCTGCAGGTCGCGCAGCAGATCGACGATCTGCGCCTGCACCGACCGGTCGAGCGCCGACGTCGGCTCGTCCAGCACGACGAAGCGCGGCTTCAAAACCATCGCCCGCGCGATCGCGATGCGCTGGCGCTGACCGCCGGAGAATTCGTGCGGATAGCGGTAGCGCGTCTCCGGGTCGAGGTCGACTTCCTCCAGCGCCTGAATGACGAGCCGGTCGCGTTCTTCCTCGTCGCCGCCGATGCCGTGCACACGGAGACCTTCCTCGATGATCTGGGCAACCGACATACGCGGACTGAGGCTGCCATACGGGTCCTGGAACACCACCTGCATCTCGCGCCGCAGCGGCCGCAGCGCCTTGCTGGAGAGGCCCTGAATATCCTGCCCCTCGAACTGGATACCGCCTTCGCTACTTTGCAGGCGGATCAGCGCCATGCCGAGCGTCGTCTTGCCCGACCCCGACTCGCCGACCACGCCCACCGTCTGCCCTTCGTGCACGGTGATCGAGATACCGTCCACCGCGCGCACGTGATCGACGGTGCGCCGCAACAGCCCCTTCTTGATGGGGAACCAGACTTTCACGTCGGAGGCGTCGAGCACGATGGGCGCGTCCATCGCCGCCGGTGTCTTTTCGCCCTTCGGCTCCGCCTCGATCAAACGCTGGGTGTAGGAGTGTTCCGGATTGTCGAAGACCTGACGGGTCGGTCCGGTCTCGACGATCCGCCCCTCCTGCATGACGCAGATCCGGTCGGCGACCTTGGCCACGACGCCGAGGTCGTGGGTGATGAACAGGATCGCCATGCCGAACCGCTCCTGAAGCTCCATCAGCAGCTTCAGGATCTGCGCCTGGATCGTCACGTCGAGCGCGGTGGTCGGCTCGTCCGCGATCAGCAGGTCCGGCTCGTTGGCGAGCGCCATCGCGATCATCACGCGCTGGCGCTGTCCGCCCGACAGTTCGTGCGGATACGCGGTCAGCCGTTGCTCGGCGTTGACGATGCCGACGAGATCGAGCAATTCGAGCGCGCGGCCGCGGGCCGCCACCTGCGACAGGCCCTTGTGCAGTATCAGGCTTTCGCAAATCTGCTTTTCCACCGTATGCAGCGGATTCAGCGACGTCATGGGTTCCTGAAAGATCATCGAGATGCGGTCGCCGCGCACGTCGCGCAGCCGGCCCTCGGGCGCGCCCACCATCTCCTCACCGGCAAAGAGGATCGAGCCGGAGGGGTGAGAGGCCATCGGATAAGGCAGCAGTTGCAGCACCGACAGCGCCGTCACGGACTTGCCCGACCCGGACTCGCCGACCAGCGCGACGGTCTCTCCCCGGGCGATGTCGAAGGACACGTTACGCACCGCCGGCACCTGCCCGGCGGGTGTGGTGAAGACGACATCGAGGTCGCGAACGGCGAGCAGCGCATCGTTCATGGCGTCATCCTTGCGTCTTCCGCGGATCGAAGGCGTCGCGCAGTGCCTCGCCGATGAAGACCAGCAGCGACAGCATAACGGCAATCACGACGAAAGCGGTAATGCCGAGCCACGGCGCCTGCAAATTGTCCTTTCCCTGTTTCAGCAGTTCGCCCAGCGACGGCGAGCCCGGCGGCAGCCCAAAACCGAGGAAGTCGAGCGACGTCAGCGTGACCACCGAGCCGGAGGTGATGAAGGGCAGGAAGGTGAGGGTCGCGACCATGGCGTTCGGCAGCAGATGGCGGAACATGATCTTGCCGTTGGCCACGCCGAGCGCCCGCGCCGCGCGGACATATTCGAAATTGCGTGCGCGCAGGAACTCCGCGCGCACGACGCCCACCAGCGCCGTCCAGCTGAAGATCAGCATGAGCCCGAGCAGCCACCAGAAATTCGGCTGCACCACGCTGGCCAAGATGATCAGCATGTAGAGTACCGGAAGGCCGCCCCAGATCTCGATCAGGCGCTGACCGAACAGGTCGACGAGGCCGCCGAAATAACCCTGCACCGCGCCGGCGGCGACGCCGATGATGGAACTGAGAATGGTCAGGGCGAGCCCGAAGAGAACCGATATGCGGAAGCCGTAGACGATGCGCGCCAACACGTCGCGCGCCTGATCGTCCGTGCCGAGCCAGTTCTGCGCGGTCGGCGGCGAGGGCGCGGGCGACGGCAGGTTCGCGATGTGCGTGTCGTAGCCATAGGGAATCAGCGGCCAGACGAGCCAGCCCTTCTCCTCGATCAGACCGATGATGAAGGGGTCCTTGTAGTCGGCTTCCGCGTCGAAATCGCCGCCGAAGGTCGTCTCCGGATAGTACTGGACGACGGGAAAATAGAAGTCGCCGCCGTACCGGACGATCAACGGCCGGTCGTTCGCGATCAGTTCGGCGAACAAGGACAGGACGAAGAGCAGCAGGAAGATCCAGGCCGACCAGTAACCGCGCTTGTTCGCCTTGAAATTCTCGATGCGGCGCCGGGTCAGCGGCGTCACGCGCATCCCGAGCCAGCGATCCTGCATCGCGACTGCGGTCGGCGCGCTCATGCTTCGCGGCTCTCGAAGTCGATGCGCGGATCAACCAGCATGTAGGTGATGTCGCCGATAAGATGCAGCACGAGCCCCAGCAAGGTGAACATGTAGAGCGTCGCGAACATGACGGGATAGTCGCGGTCGATCGCCGCCTCGAAGCCCAGCAGGCCAAGACCGTCGAGGGAGAAGATCACCTCGATCAGCAGCGAGCCGGTGAACAGCATGCCGATGAACGCGGCGGGAAAACCCGCGATAACGATAAGCATGGCGTTGCGGAAGACATGGCCGTAGAGAACGGACCGCTCGCCCAGCCCCTTGGCGCGCGCGGTCACCACATATTGCTGATTGATCTGATCCAGAAAGGAATTCTTGGTCAACATGGTAAGACCGGCGAAACCGCCGATGACGAGCGACAGGACCGGCAGGGTCATGTGCCAGAAATAGTCGACGATCCGCATCGGCCAGGAGAGGTCGTCCCAGTTATCCGAGACGAGGCCGCGCAGGGGAAACCAGTCGAGATACCGCCCGCCGGCGAATACGACGATCAGCAGGATCGCGAACAGAAAACCGGGTATCGCATTGCCGAAGATGACGGCGCCGCTGGTCCAGACGTCGAAGCGCGATCCGTCGCGCACCGCCTTGGCGACGCCGAGCGGAATCGAGATCAGATAGATGATCAAGGTGCTCCAGACGCCGATCGAGATAGAAACGGGCAGCTTCTCGATGATCAGTTCAACCACGCTCTTGTCGCGGAAGAAGCTGTTGCCGAAGTCGAAGGTGATGTAGTTGCCGAGCATCGTGAAGAAGCGCTCGTGCGGCGGCTTGTCGAAGCCG
>JANQGO010000118.1 GCA_028277285.1 Alphaproteobacteria bacterium
CCGTGTAGGCCATGGTGGACCGGAACGCGTTCTCGCCCGCCATGTCGTAGATGCGCGCGCGCACGTCGACGATCGGTTTGAACGCCTGATGCTCCGGCACGCTCTTGACGCGCTCGCCGTCGATAAAGACCTCGCGGCCGTCTTTCAGGGACTCGCGGTACTGGTCGCCGGTCATCAGCATGGGATGGGTCCTCTCCTGGCAAAAAGTGGCGCAGTTTGTCTCGGCGCCATTCTATGGCAAAAGATATTTATGCGACGTATAGGATAGATTTTCGTGATCCTCTATACCCTGAAGCAACTTCGTTACTTCGTGGCCGCCGCCGAGGCCGGCAGCATCACCCGCGCGGCCGAAGCGACCCACGTGTCGCAGCCCTCCGTCTCGGCGGCGATCAGCCATCTGGAGGACGTCTTCGGGCTGCAGCTCTTCATCCGCCATCATGCTCAGGGACTGTCGTTGACGCCGGCCGGCAGGCGCCTCTTCGCCTCGGCGCGTGAGCTCCTGGCCCATGCCGAGGAACTGACCCAGGACGCCGCCGGGCTGGGCGAGGCGCTGGAAGGCGATCTGGACATCGGCTGTTTCGTCACCTTCGCGCCCTTCGTGCTGCCCGGCGTGCTGCGCGTCTTCGCCCGCGAGCACCCGGCGATCCGCGTGCGCCCGCACGAGGAGGACCTGCGCGCCCTGCCCGAGGGCCTGAGGCGCGGTCGTTACGAGTTCGCCGTCACCTACGACCTCAACATGCCCCAGGACATCGATTTCGAGCCCCTGGTGACGGTACCGATCCATGTCATCGTGCCCGCCGAGCACCGGCTTGCCGGCAAAAAGACGGTCAAGCTGACGGAGCTGGAGGGCGAGCCCCTGGTGCTGCTCGGCCTGCCCGAAAGCCGCAGCCATTTCCTGTCGGTGTTCGCCGAGGCCGGAATCGAACCCAACATCGCCTATGAGACCATGTCGTTCGAGATGGTGCGCGGGCTTGTCGCCAACGGCTACGGCTACAGCCTCCTTCATTCGCGTGCCCCCCATCACCGCGCCCTGGACGGATCCAGCCTGGCGTCCATACCGCTATCGGAACCGAAGCGGGAAATGCGCATGGGCCTCGCTCGGCTGGCGACATCGCGCCCGACACGCATGGCGCTTGCCTTCGCCGATGTCTGCCGCGCCCACCTGCCCGACCTTCTGGCCGAACAGAGCGAGCGCTGAGCGCCGGCCGTCTCACGCCAGAATAACGCGTGAACGCATGAATAGACGTGAAGTCGTCATCATTCACTCGCCAATAACGAGATAAACCCGGCAAAAACGGGCAACAATCCCCTGCAATTCCCGGATGCCCACGATTTGTGGACTACCGACTCCCACCTTCCAAAGCCATGGGCTAACCTTGCGAGTGTTCAACTTCTAAGAAAGGCATAAAGCCGCAATCCACAAGGGAGCTTTACGAATGGATAAACTTAAACCCCTTATGTGCGCCAACCAGTTCAAGGACATGATCTGCGAAGGCAAACTGACCCGCAGGCAGGCGCACAAGGTTCTGGCCTCGGCCGGCGTGATGTCGATGGCAGCGCCGCTCGCCGGACCCGCCCTGGCCGCCGAAGGCAGCGATCTCATGATGTTCACCTGGGGCGGCTACGAAGACGAGAACTTCGCGATGGCCTATACGGAAAAGTATGGCTCGCCACCGCAGTACTCGTTCTTCTCCGATCAGGCCGAAGCGCTCGCCAAGATGCGCGCCGGCTTCGAGTGCGACGTTACCTTCCCGTGCTCGTCGAAGATCAAGCTGTGGTACGACGCCGGTGTCGTCGAGCCGATCGATATCAGCCTGATCAGCCATTGGGACGATATCGCCGAGCCCATGAAACATGTGCCCGGTGCCAACCTTGAAGACGGCACGCCGCTTTGGGTGCCCGAGGACTGGGGCCAGACGGCGATCATCGTCAACACCGAGCTGGCGCCCCAATACAAGGACCCGGCCACGCACTCCTGGGGCATCTTCTATGATGAGGAGCTGTCGGGACGCCTCGCCATGTTCGACGCGGTCGAAGACCACTTCAACCTGATCGCCATCTACATGGGCATCGATTTCCTCGACATGTCAGACGAGGAAATGGAACTGGTCGCCAACAAGGTGCGCGAGGGCATTCCGCTTCTGCGCCTTCTGACCAGCGACGTGACGACCATGACCCAGGCGCTGTTCTCCGGCGAAGTCGTCGCGTCCGCGGCGTGGAACGGCATGATGCTGACGGCGAGCGAGGAGATGGCCGCCAACGGCACCGAGGGCAAGTACATCTGGATGAACCCGAAGGAAGGCGCGCTGACCTGGGTTTGTGGCCTGGCCCTCAATCCCGGTGCCAGGGAACGCGGCCTTTACGAGCAGGCCCACGCCTTGATCGACGCCTATGTCGATCCGGAATCCCAGGTCTATGAGCTCTTGAACTGGGGTTACGGTGTCGTCAACACCAAGGTCTATCAGATGCCGGAAGTGACCGACGAGTACCTGGCGTCCATCGGCCTGACCCGCGACATCGAGGCGTTCCTGGCCAGCGGCAAGTTCTCGTCCTACCAGAACCGCTATGGCGAGATCGTCACACTCTACGAGAACATTCTGGCCGGCATGTAATCCGACAACCGCAGAACGAACTCAACCACGGGCGGACGCACACGCGTCCGCCCTTTCTTTTGCCCGTCACGGATCGGCCAGGGCTTCGGCACGCGCCTCAATGGCTTCAGCCTCGTCAAAACGTCTGAGACGGCGCAGCGCGAAGGCGTAGTCGCTGAGCGTGTCGACCAGTGCGGGGCTGTCGTCGCCATAGGTCGCCTCGCGAATGGCAAGGCTCTGTTCGAGAAGCGCGACGGCCTCCTCGTCACGCCGCAAGGTCACGAGAACCATCGCCTGGTTGGACAACAAAATGGCGGCATCCATCGTCATGGCGCCGCCCGCGGTCTCGACGATGGCAAGCGCCTTTTCGTAGCTCTCGAGTGCTGCCGTGTTGTCACCGCGCAGGCGTTCGAGCTGACCCCTTGCCGAATGAACGGCAATCATGTCGACATGGTCGCCGCCGCGATCGGCGATGATGCCGGCTTCGGCCTCATCAAGCGTCTCCTCGGCGCGCGCATAGTCGCTGGCGAGCGACAGCCGTCTGCCGAGGTTCACCTGAAGACGCTGAACTTCCGGATGGGCGGTGCCCAGGCTCGACGCCAGATTGCGGAACGCCATCAGATTGTGCTCGATTGCCGCCAGGTAATCGCCCCGCGCCTCGTCGAGATCCGCCTGGTTGGCCAGAACCGTCGCGAGCGAGGGATGGTTCGGACCCAACGCGCCTTCGGTAATGACCCGCGCGGTCTGAAGCGCCTCGCCCGCATCGGCCAGATCGCCAAGATCGAGCAAGGCAAGTCCAAGATTGTTGTAAAGCGGCCCCAAAGCCGGGTGATCGGGACCCAGCGCGGCAGCACGGATGTCGATAGCGGCCTGATAGAGATCGCGGGCCTCCGCCGATCGGCTCGATGCCCGGTACACCTCGCCGAGTCCGTTCATCAGCCCGGCCATGGTCGGATGGTCTTCGCCGAAGGCGGCACGCGCGATATCCAGCGCCTCGAGGTAGAGCGCTGACGCCGCTTCGTTCTGGCCCAACGCCGCCTTGACCGCCGCCAAGCCGTTCAACGCTGCCACGTGCTTGGCGGGCGAGCCGTTTTCAACGATGGGCAACACGGACTCATAGAGAGTCTCGGCATCGCCGTAGCGTCCCATGTTGAC
Source organism: Alphaproteobacteria bacterium (assembly GCA_028277285.1). Classification (GTDB taxonomy): domain Bacteria; phylum Pseudomonadota; class Alphaproteobacteria; order SP197; family SP197; genus JANQGO01. The sequence continues at coordinate 3,747 of JANQGO010000118.1, forward strand.
ATAGGCCGCCGCCAGATCGCTCTGCACATCGGCGATGTCCGGGGTGTCCGGCGCAATGTCGTTCAAGATCGTCAGGACCCGGTTCAGCAGGGTCGCCGTTTCGGCCAGACGCGCCTGGCGATGTCGGACCTGGGCGAGATTGCGCAAGCCGGTCGCGACCGCCATCGACGGCGGCGGGTATTGCGCCTCACGCAGATCAAGGCTGCGCTCATGAAACCGCGCCGCCGCGTCAAGATTGCCCAGCGCGGCATGGGCGAGACCAAGCGAGGTCAGCGACACGATCTGATCGTCGGCGGTCGCCGCTTGGGGCTCGGCCTGCTCAAAGAGCTGGAGCGCCAGCGCGGGATCGCCCGCCTCAAGCGCGCTGCGTCCCTCAAGGATCAGCGCGGCCCATTCCTGGTCGTCTTGAGCCAGAGCCCCGATCCCCAGGACCGGCACCACCAGAGCGACAATCAGACCTGCGAGCAGACAACGAAAAAACCGTGAGGCGGCGACCGACATCTGTCGACCGCCGCCCACGCGGCTAAGAATGTCGCTCTTGCGATGTCGACTCAGAATCGGTTCAGCCGTTCCAGATGCCTTCGCGCACCAGATCGTCCTGGGTCGCCTCGATCGCCTGACGCAGGACCGACGCGAACTCGTCGATCTGCGCTTCGGTCAAGATCAGCGGCGGCGACATGACGTTGAGATGACCCAAGGGACGCACGATCAGGCCGCGCTTCTGGGCGTGATCGGCAATGCGATGGCCGACGTCGACCTCCGGCGGCAACAGCTCCTTCGTTTCCTTGTTGGCGACGTTCTCGATGCACATCATGAAACACTTGCCGCGCACCTCGCCGACCAAGGGCAGATCGCTGAGTTCGGCCAGCTTCTTCTCGAAGTACGGACCGACCTTGCGCACGTGGCCGGGGATATCCTCCTTCTCCATGATCTCGATGTTCTTCAGGCCCGCCGCACAGCACACGGGATGGCCGGAATAGGTGAAACCATGGGTGAAGAGCGCGCCCTCCTCCTGTGGTTTGGAGAGCACGTCGTACATTTTCTCGTTGATGATCGTCGCCGAGAGCGGCTGATAGCCCGACGAGATGCCCTTTGCCGAGGTAATGATGTCGGGCGTGATGCCGAAGACATCCTCCGACGCAAAGAAATGGCCCAGACGGCCGAACGCCGTCACCACCTCGTCGGAGATATAGAGGATGTCGTACGCGTGGCACAGGTCCAGCGTCCGCTTGTGGTAGCCCTCCGGCGGCACGACGACACCGCCGGCGCCCATGATCGGTTCGGCAATGAACGCCGCGATGTTCTCGGCGCCGACCGTTTCGATACGGTCCTTCAATTCATCGATCAGATGATCGCAGAACTCCTCTTCCGTCATGCCTTCCGGCCGGCGATAGGGATAGGGGCAGGAGACATGCTCCATCAGCTCGTCGGCCTGGTCGAAGCAGATCCGGTCGGCGGCGATGCCGGTCAGCGCGGCCGCCAAATAGGTCGAGCCGTGATAGGCATCGACGCGGCTGATGATCTTCTTGCGCGTCGGCTGACCCTTCATGTTCCAATAGTAGTGGACGAAGCGGATCGCCGTGTCGTTGGCCATGGAACCGCCGGTGCCGAAGAAGGTGTGGTTCAGCGTGCCCGGCGTCAGCTCGGCCAGTTTGTCGGCCAAAAGGGCAGCCGGCGGCGTGGTCAGGTGATGGAACGGCGAATAGTAGGGGATCATGCGGATCTGCTCGGCGACCGCGTCCGCCATTTCCTCGCGGCCATAGCCGATGTTGACGCACCACAGCCCGCCGATGCCGTCGATGAACCGGTTGCCGTCGGTGTCGAAGACATAGACACCCTCGGCCTGGGCCATGACCTCCGACCCCTTTTCCTGCCACTGGGAAAAGTCGGTCCAGGGATGGATCACGTGATCGCGGTCCTTTTCCCACAGATCCTTGGTGTCGAACTCAACATTGCGAAGCATGGTTTGCCCTCCCCGAAGTCGCGCAACAGGCTCGGAGTCTGTCCCCGGCCCGAAGCCAAGGCAAAGCAATTTTGACGAGCAAGCGCATAGGTCCAGACTATGCTAGGCGCACAACCGGCGACGCCGTCCGGTGCGGGCGGGTGGGCCGTAAACAACGGCCTGGCCGCCAACAGGCAGAGGGCCACCGGTTCTTTCGCCGATGGCCCTTCACGCCTTAGGAGCTTGCTGCAAACGATACCGTCGCGCCGGTCTCGCACCGGCGACGAACGGGATCAGAAGTCGTTCGGATTCCCCGTCGTCACCATGCCGGTGCCGGCGACTTCACCGTCTTGGACCCAGTTGATCGCGTCGCCGCTGCCGCTCACGTTCCAGCAGTCGACCGACTCACCATCATAGGAAAAACACATGGCGTCGCCGTCGATCGACCACTCGCCGGTGTAGCCGTCGCCCTTGATCGTGCCGTCATCAGCATAAAACTCGGTATAGGCGGTGCCATCCATCATGGAGCCGGAGACGGTGTTGCCGCTGACGACCTCTTCGATCTCGCTGCCCGAAAGCATCTCACCGGCATTGGCGCCGGCGAAAGGCACAAAGACGACGAAAGCGAAAGCCAGAACACTCTTGCGCATGATAAAATCCTCAGAACTATCAAAGACGCGATGTCTACGAGGCTTCCGGTTCCCTGGATCATGTGGGCAGGGCCGAGGCAGCATCGAGGGTCTTTCTGGAGAAACCTGGCGCATGAACAAAAAGCAGATGATGGTGCTGACGACGACCCGCCAGAAGGCCATCAACGGTGATGCGGACGCGCAGCTCAGGCTGGGCCGCCTCTACGCCAAGGGCGAGATTGTCGAGGCCGACCCGATTTGCGCCTATGTCTGGTTGTCGCGCGCGGCCAAGCAACAAGCTGTCCGGGCAAGCCAGGAGCGCGACGCCGTCGCCGCCGGCATGTCGCCCGCGGACCTGGAACGCGCGCACATCCTGTTGGCCGGCCCTCCGGCCTGACCATCGATCGGATCGCCCCTGTTGCGCAAGGTTCTGCTTACCCTCATCACGATCGGCTTCGGCGTGGCGCTGCCGCTGGTGGTGCTCGAGATCGCGTTGCGCTTCCTGCCTTACAACGAGGGGCTGGTGGTGGCGCCGATGGACGAGGAAGACAGCGTCTATCGCTTCGTGCCCGACCGCGACTTCTCCTATTCCCAAGACTGGGATCTCAAGAACGCCAGGACGCGCCACGTGAACAACGCGGGTTTCCTGAGCGATATCGACTACATGACCGACAGCACAGCACCGCTGCTGGCGATCATCGGTGACAGTTACATCGAGGCAATCCAGGTCGACTGGTCGGAAACGGCGCAAGGCCGGCTGTCGGCGGAGCTGGGCGACGACATGCGTGTCTACGGTTTCGGCGCGGCCTATGCACCGCTCAGCCAGTATGTCGTGTGGTCACGATACGTCGCCGAAACCTTCAATCCGGACATGCTGGTCGTCAACGTTGTCGGCAACGATTTCGACGAGAGCCTGATGCCCGACCACCTTCAGCCCGGTCAACGGGGCATGACGTTCTTCACCGATGCCGGCGACGGCACGCTGGCGCTCACCCCGACACCGCGCCACGCCGAGAGCCTCGTGCGCCGGGCGCTGCGCCAGTCGGCGCTGGTCGCCTATCTCTACCGCAACCTTCAGGTTGGCGCCCTGCCCCAGATGCTGGCGCAACGCTCGACCACGGACGACGAAGGCGAAGCGCTCTATGCCGGCAACACCGAAGCGGAGGCCAGCGAGGAACGGCTGGCCCGTTCCTACCTTGCGGTTGATCAGTTTCTGAGGCTGTTGCCGCTTGAAAGCGGGCTGAGGCCCGAGGAGATCCTGATTACCCTCGATGGTCTGCGGCCTGAACTCTACGACCCCGAGCGCCTGGCTGCCGCCCAGGAGAGTTTTGCCGCGCAGATGATGGCCTTCCTGTGGACCAAGGCGGCAAGCCAGGGTTTTGAGGTCATCAACCTGCAGCCGCTCTTCATCGCCCACCACGAGGAGGCTGGCGAGCGGTTCGAGTTTCCGTTCAACAACCACTGGAACGCCACCGGCCACGCCATTCTGGCCGATGCCATCCGCGACAGCGCCACGTTCGCCCGCGTGTTTGGCGAGCGCTGAGGCCAGCGGACCCTAGAAGATCGTATAGATAAAGGGCGCGATGGCGCTGCCCTTGGTCAGCACAATCAGCCCGCCCAACAGCAGCATCACGATCAGCAGAGGCGCCATCCATAGTTTCTTGCGCGCCCGCATGAACTGAAAAAGCTCGACAAAGATCGACATTATCCGCGCACCCGATTGCTGCCCGAAACCGGCGCCGTCGCATCTTTCTGCCGCGCCAGGAATCGCGGACACATAGCACCAACCGCGTCAGGCCACAAATCGGGTGGCCGGCAATCCTATGACGGCGGCTCGATCACTGGCCTGCACTGGAACGAGGGCCTGTCATCTTCGCCCTGAATCGTCATGTCCTCACACTTGTTCGTGCGGGTCAGCGCCGCCCAGGGGTCATCCGGGCAAACCGTGTGGCGCTCATAAATGTTGGGATCACCGACCCTGACGAAGAGATCATCGCAGCGATTGGCAAGCTCGGCCTCATGGGCTTCGACCTCGGCGATGTGCTCGGCATCGGGTTGCGGCGGACAGGAGTCGGGATCGACACCCAAAGCAGCGGCCACAGTGTTCGCCTCCCGGGTCAGCCGGTCTCGCTCAGCCTGATCTACACCGTCTCCCTTGATGACGATGTTGGTATCGCCACACATGTTTACATAGGCAAACAGCGTGCCATCGCGCTCGGCAATACTCACGCCCGGCGCCGGCTGCGGCGACGCCGATACCGATGACGATGTCTTGCAAGCTGCCAGCAACGCAAACAGCATGATCAGCATGACCGTCGCAAGGCAGGTGCTTGTTCTTTGTCCTGATCGATAGGTCATATCGGTAGTTCCATCATTGGCGGACACTGAAGAAGCGGTTCACCGTTAATGCCACGAACCATCATGTCGTCGCATCATGTTTCGCGCGCAAGCGAGGACCACGCGTGGCCCGAACAAACATCGTGGGCCTTGCAGGCATTCGGTTCAGCCAGACAACGCCCAACCATCTTAGCTTATCTTGGAACCTAGTTCGCGCAGCCAGGAGAGGTCGGTTTCGATACGGCCGATTTCGTGGTCGAGCCAGCCGAGGAAACCGGGATGGCCCTCGGCCAGCCGGCCGCGCAGGTCGATCAGGCGCGCCAGTTCGGCCTGACGTGCCTCGGCCAGCATGTCGATCTGCTCGGTCTGCTGATCAGGCGGCAGCATGTGCAGGAACCGCATCTTAAGCGCGGTCAGCAGCTTCGAATAAGCGTGTCCCGGTTTGATGGCGGCCTGGAGCAACGCGCCGATCATCGCGCGGCCCTCATCGGTCAGTTCGACAACGACGTCGCCGGGATCTTCGGCTTCTTCTTTGACCGCGATCAGCCCCTCGAAACGCAACAGCTCGATCGACGACGACATGACGTCGACCGGCGAGCCGCCGAAGCTGGCGGTGAACAGCCGCACTTCGGTCGCCAGCGCCGCATAACTCATGTATCCGTGTTCGGCCAGTATACCGAGCGCGGTCAGACGCAGGGCCTCTGCGGGCATCAAGGTGCGGTCACGGAACATGGTCTCAGTTTACCTGATCGCCAGCGCCTTGCCCATGGCGCTAGTATGGCGGTGCCATGACAGTCACGCGCGAACCGCTCGACCGGAAATCCCTGCTGCCTGAACCGGATCTGCCGCCGGGCGGCGCGTTGCTCGCCGAAGGCGCCGCTGCCGCGCGCGACTGGACCGTTGGACCGTGCCCCTTCCTGGCTGAGAACGGCGTCGCATCGGAGAGCGCATTCAAGATGACGGCCATGGCCGAGGGGCGCATCATGCGCCACGCCCAGATCGGCTTTCGCGATCGCGATAAGAACCGCCGCGCCTATCGCGACGTCTACGAGACCTGCCGCCAGCACGGTGTCGAGGTCGACCGCTACGGCCTGTGCCTGGATTGGGCCATGGGGTATCCGCTCGACCTTCGGCGCAAGGGACCGCGCGGCACAGGCGTCATGCTGGAGGGACCGGAGGCCTTCGCCGCGCTGACCCATATGGCGCCGGTCGCGCCCCATTTCGGCGACTTCGTGCTGGGGTTCCCCGGCGCCT
>JANQGO010000164.1 GCA_028277285.1 Alphaproteobacteria bacterium
CCTGGCCGCCAACCCGAGCCAGATCGACACCATCGAGTATGCCTATCTGGAAGGCCAGACGGGGGTCTACATCGAGACCCGCACCGGCTTCGACATCGATGGCGTCGAGATCAAGGCAAGGCTCGACTTCGGCGCCAAGGCGATCGACTGGCGCGGCTTCTACAAAAACCCCGGTTCCTCGATTTGATCTTCACGGATTGGGCTGAGACTGGTCGAAGGGGTTGATCGTAGCAACACCGGTCGGAGCAAAATGACGGACGTTGCGCGTGATAACGGTCAGGCGATGCACGATAGCTGTCGCAGCTATGAGCAAATCGGTTTCCAAATGACCGAGTCGAACACCTAAACGTCCCCATTCTTTGGCGATTTCGTCGGTAACGGGGAGTATCTTGTCAACAAAGGCTGCTTCGAGCCCATCTCGCCATTCTTCGAGCAGGTCAGCGAATGCAGCGTCGTTGCGCCGCTGTTTGTCGATCCCATACTCAATCTCGCCGAGCGTCATGACACTCAGGAACAGCTTGTCGCGCGGAAGGGCTAGGATGAAGGCCGACAAACCGGGATGCCGGTCCATCCGCCTCATCAACGATACGATGTCAGTGTCAATCAGATACATCAGAATTCAATGTTTCTCGGTCGAATAGGATGATCGACAAAGTCTACGTCGCCGCCTTGGGGGATCGTCAAAAGGTACTCCGCTAAAGACGGGCGGTCGGGTTGGTCTGATTTCTTCACATCCTCCGTCCCGGTCTCCCCGATAACTTTGGCGACGGTCTTGCCGTCTGAGGTGATCACCTGCGGCCCACCCGCTTGCGCCCGTTTTATCACGGCATCCAAATCTGACTTGGCTTCATCCAGGGTCCATACGCCGTCTGACATCTTTATCCCCTTTGGTTCCGCACTTCTCCAACGCCCGCTTCGGCGGGCCTTTCTCGTTCATATAGGCGAAGGAGTCCCCGTCTATGAAGACCTACATCGAACCCGGCTCGCCGCTGACGATCACGGCGGCAACCGAGACCATTTCCGGCGACCTGGTCAAGGTCGGCTGCTTGATCGGCGTGGCCGCGGGCGATGCCCAAGACCGGCGAGCCGGTCGTCGTTCACCTGATGGGTGTGTTCGAGGTGCCGAAGCTGGCCTCGGACGATGTCGCTGTCGGCGATGCCCTCTACTACGACGCCGCGGCCGGGCACCTGACAAAGTCCGGGTCTGGTAACACCTACGCCGGTGTGGCGACAACGGCGGCCGGGATCGGCGTGACCACGGCACATGCCTTTCTCGGCTATCCGCCCCGCGCGACGGCGGTGACCTGCACGCCGGGCGATGTCTATCTGACCGCACACATCGCCGATCTGGGTGGCACCGATCCGGTTTACCTGATCGCGCCGGTGGCCGGCACCATCAGCAAGGTGCGCACGGTGGTGCAGCCGGACGCAACCTATGTCGCCGGCACGGGCGGCGCTGTTGTCGCGGCCGAGACGACGGTCAAGGTGGCGATTGGATCTCCGGTCGCCGATGGCGGCACCGCGGTCACGAACGGTGTCGTCACCATCGCCAATGGAGCGGTGATCGGAGAGGCCGACGAGGTCAGCCCGACCGCCAACAATGTGGTCAGTGCCGGCGATGTCCTGAGTGCGGTCAGCGACGGGGCCGACACCGCCGCGCACCCTTGCACGGTGCTGATTGAGATCACGCCCGCGTAATCTTCCAGCCTTTACCCCCGTCAACCTTGGAGAACGCCATGAAGACGCCGACCCTTGCGGTGAGCCTTGTTCTGTCTTTGGTCGCCTGTGCGCCGAGCGATTTCTTCGAACAAGCGGCCAAGACCGGCGGTGAAGTCTCGGAGGCGACGCAACGCCAGATGGGCCGGGCCATCGATGCCTATTGCACCCACGTCTCTGAACCGGTTCGGCTCGGTTTGCGCGC
>JANQGO010000436.1 GCA_028277285.1 Alphaproteobacteria bacterium
TCGGCAATGTCGACCTGGTTGAGGTTTGGGCCTACAGCACGCCGCCCGGGGGTGCCCGTGACTCCATCTTTCGCGGCCACCAGGTCTTCACCGACGAGACCATCGAAACCGTCACCAACGCCTATGTGCACATGACGTTTGTCGACGGAACGACCCTGGCGATCGGCGAGAGCACGGTTTTGGTGCTCGACAGCTTTGTCTACGACCCCAACGCGTCCGACAGCCTGGTCGCCGACTTCACGGGCGGCCTCTATCATCTAATCTCCGGTGACATCGACAATGAATCTGTCCTGATCCGTACACCGGGGCTAGCCATCGGACTGCGCGGAACGGATATTGTCGTGCAAGTGGCCGAAGACGGAACAACCGATCTCGCCGTCCTTGAGGGCACGGCAACGGCGACGCCGACCGCCGGCGGTGAGACGGTCGACGTCAATGCCGGCCAGACCGCAACAGGCTCGCCCGGCATCCCTACGGTGGTCCTGACCAACGGCCTGCCCGCCTTCGCGACAACCGATCTGCCGACGGGCACCAGAGGAACACGCAACCTCGGCGGTGGCGCCGGCGAGGGACGCACCGGCGTCAGAGGCGATAGCGATACCGGCGACAGCAGCAGCGGCGGTTCGAGCAGCGGCGGCTCCAGCAGTGGCAGCACATAGCATGATCCGTATTGCGTCGAGACACGTGCGCTGTCGATGGTCCCGATGATTCATCGTTGGGCGGAATTGGCGACGACCGACTTCGATGCGCTCGATGCCGCGCGCACCATCGCTCTTCTGCCGGTCGGCGCCGTCGAACAACACGGCCCCCATCTGCCGCTTGGCACCGACAGCATGATTGCCGACGGGATCGTGTCGGCAGCCCTTCGCGCCATCGACGATGACCTCACCGTCCTGGTGCTGCCGACCCAGGCCGTCGGCGACAGTCTGGAGCATGCCGACTTCCCGGGAACGCTGAGCCATCGGGCCGAAACCCTGATCGCGTCATGGATTGAGCTGGGCCATTCGGTTCACGCGGCCGGCCTGCGCAAAATGATGGTCTTCAACGGCCATGGCGGTCAGCCCCAGGTCGTTGACATCGTCGCCAAGCGTCTGCGCGTCGAAGTGGACATGTTGGTCGGGCGCGCCACCTACTTTTCGTTCGGCTGCCCGGAGGGGCTGGTCGACCCCGACGAGCTTGCCTTCGGTATTCATGGCGGCGACGTCGAAACATCGATCATGCTGCACCTGCATCCCGATCTCGTGCGCCGTGAGATGCTCGCGGACTTCCCAAACCGCATGCGCGATGTCGCCACGAGCATGAACCGCATGGGGCATGGCGGGCGGACGGGGATCGGCTGGAAAGCGGGTGACCTCAACCCGCAAGGCGCCGTCGGCAATGCGGCGGTGGCGACGGCTGAGAAAGGCCGCGCGCTGGTCGATCACTTTGCCGGTGAGCTGGCGCTTCGCCTTCGCGATCTCGCCGATTTTGAGTTGGCGGGGCACGGCTAGTCGAGGGCGCGCCCGTGAAGATCGCGATCATCGGCGGCGGCATCGGTGGACTGACCGTGGCCCTGGCCTTGCACAAGGCAGGATTTCGCCCGACCGTCTATGAGTCGGTTGGCGACATCCGCGCGCTGGGGGTCGGCATCAACCTGCTGCCCCATGCGGTTCGTGTCTTGAGCGAGCTCGGGCTTCAGCGCGACCTCGCCGAGACCGGTATCGCGACGCGCGAGTTGCTGTACTTCAACAAGTTCGGCCAGAGGATCTGGCAGGAAGATCGTGGCCTCGATGCCGGTTATCCGTGGCCGCAATACTCCATCCTGCGCGGCGCCGCCCACTACCTGCTGTTGGAGGCGACGACAATCCGTCTGGGCGCCGACTGCCTGAAGACCGCCCACCATTTGGCGCGCCTTGAGGACACCGGCGACCAGGTCCACCTCACCTTCACCGGCGGGCGTGAGGGAAAGCCGGTTGCGGACGTGTCGGCCGATATTGTCATCGGCGCCGACGGCATTCATTCTGAGGTCCGCCGGCATTTCTATCCCGACGAAGGCCCGCCGATCTGGAACGGCGCCATCCTGTGGCGCGGGGTGACGGAAAGCGCCCCGTTCATGACCGGGCGTTCAATGTTCATGGCCGGTCACGAAAACCAGAAGTTTGTCTGCTACCCCGTATCGCGGGCGCATCTCGACAGCGGGCGGTCGCTGACCAACTGGGTGGCCGAACGGCGCGTCGACCCCGATGCGGGGTTCCGGCGCGAGGACTGGAACCGGAAGGCCAATCTTGACGACTTTCTGCCCGCCTTCGAAGACTGGCGCTTCGATTGGCTGGACATCCCACAGCTGATATCCGGCGCCGAGACCGTCTATGAGTATCCGATGGTCGACCGCGACCCGGTTGCGCGCTGGACCCATGGCCGGGTGACGCTGCTGGGTGATGCGGCGCATCCGATGTATCCCATCGGCTCCAATGGCGCTTCCCAGGCCATTCTCGATGCGGAGAGTTTGGCGCATGCTCTAAGGGATACGCAGGGCCCGATCGAGGCGTTGTCGCGCTATGAGTCGGCCCGACTTGAGCCGACAAGCGAGATCGTCCGCAGCAACCGCCGGAACGGACCCGAACAGGTCATGCAGATCGTCGAGGAACGCGCACCCGACGGGTTTGATGATCTAAGCGACGTGATCAGCCAGGACGAACTGCAGGCAATCGCCGACCGTTACAAACGCATCGCGGGCTTTGACAAGGCGCGTTTGACCGCGGCCGCGTCGGCGGCCGACAAACAGGCGGAAGCCTGAGTGCTGCCCGGCCCGGACGAGAACCCGTTCGTGAATCTCGAGGTGCCGACACCGTCCGAGGAGCACGTGACCGTTACCGATGACGGCGCGGAACTCGTGGTTCGCCGGTGCGGCAACACGTCCGGCCCCCGCCTTCTTGTCGGTCACGGGGTGGGGTTTGCCGTCGACGGCTTTTGCCCCATGTGGCGTCATCTCGAGCCGTTCTTCGATCTGGTCTTGATGGACCTGCGCGGTCACGGCCGCAATCCGCCGGCAACACCGGAGAGCATCGACGGCCAGCGGATCATGGAGGACATGAGGTCGGTCGTTCGCGCGATCGCGGAAGCCTGGGGCGAGAGACCGCTATGGGGTGTCTTTCACTCCTATTCCGGCCTGACCGCGTTGCGTCTGGAAGCGATCGATCCCGGCCGGTTCGCCGGGCTGTTCCTGATGGAGCCGCCCGCCATGCCGCCGCCCGATCACCCGGCCCATGCCGGTTTCGATAGGGGACGCCTCGGTCTTGCCGAACGGACGCTCAAACGTCAGGCGGCCTTCACATCGGTCGGCGATCTGGTCGCCAAGTATGCCGGGCGCGAACAGTTCTCCCGCTTTGCCCCGGGTTCGGCCGAAGCGCTGGCGGCCTCGCTTCTGGTGCCTGACGGCGATGGATGGCGGTTGGCGTGTGCGCCGGAGGTCGAGGCGCGTTTCTATGCGACCAACCGCGATGACGGTTTATGGCAGCGGCTCGAAAACGTCTCCTGCCCGGTGATGATGCTGGCCGGCGGTGACGACATGCGCGCGGGTGTGCCGCCCGCCCTCACCGCCCGTGACCTCGCCCATGCCGGCGGTTTTGATTTCGTCGAGGTCGCCGGTACGACGCACATGATGGTGCTGGAACGGCCCCGCTTCATCGCCGAGCTCGCCCGGGCCTTCGTCATGGCTCATCAGGACGGCTGAACGAGAATCTTTTCGAGGTAGGCGTCGAGGTGGGCGAGCTGCCGTTCGGCGGGCCATTCCCTTGCGTCGAGCACGGCGCGCAGGCCGATGCCGTTGATCAGGGCGGCGATGGTTTCGGTTTCGAACGCAATGTCGACGCCCGGACGCAACAGGCCGGCGTTGTCCATGACCGAAAGGCGCTCGGTCAGCGCATTGAACCAACGCACGTGCATCTCACGCTGGCGCCGGTTGAGTGCGCGGCTGGAGAACGTCCTGGTCCAGAAACTGAACCAGACCTTGATGCCGTCCCGGCTCTGCGGGCGAAGCGGCATGGTCTCGGCCAGAAAACCACGCAGGTCCGTCGGGTCGCGCTCCACCGCCCGGCTCATGCGCCGATAGAGGCGCTGAATGACGAGATCAAGCGCCGCCAGCATGACCGCGTCCTTGTCGGCGAAATAGTGCGTGATCGCGCCTGTCGTGCAGTCGGCGTGATCCCCGATGTCGCCCAGCGTCACGGCATCGATACCCTGCCGGGCGATCGCTTTGCAGGCGGCGGCCGCTATGGCTTCGCGCCGTTGGTCGTGGTCGACAACTCGGGGCATGGTTTTGCAGAATCACGGTTACATAATAGAGATTATATTATAGATTTTGCAGCGAATCGCAATGCGGAGAACGCACGGGGGTCCTCATGGACATGGCACTCAGCAAAGACGACCTGGATGTTCGTGAGCGCGCCCGCGCGCTGACCAGGACCTACCTGTTCCCCGTGGAAGAGGAGCTCGACGAGTTCGAGCGATTGGCGCCGGAGCAGGAAGCGACCATCCGCGAAGGCGTGCGCGACCATGGGCTGAACGCGATCAACCACAGCCGCGAGCACGGCGGCCAGGGCATGACGATCGTCCAGCAGTGCATCGTCAACGAGGAGGTCGGCCAGTCGACGGGCGCGCTGTGGGGGCGCGTCTGGCAGCCGCCGATGTGCCTGAAGGACGGAACGCCAGAGCAGATCGAGAAGTACTTGATCCCGGCTTGCGCGGGCGAGCTTTCCACTGCCTTTTGCACGTCCGAGCCAGGATCGGGATCCGATGCCGCCGGCATCGCGACCAATGCGGTCGCCGACGGCAACCAATACGTCATCAACGGTGAAAAGTGTTTCGCCAGCAATGCCGAGTTCGCCGATCTGTCGCTGCTGACGACCATCGTCGACGGCGACTCGTCCAAACCCACCCTGTTCCTGATCGACAAGGGGACGGAGGGTTTCAATGTCGCCCGCCTGCCCCGTTTCTCCCAGCGGTCCGGGCACGGCCACCCGGAACTCTCCATCCGCGACATGAAAGTACCGGCGACACAGATCCTGGGCGAGGTCGGCCAGGGTTTCGAGTTGACCAAGGATTGGTTTGTCGAGGCCCGGCTGGCGATCGCCGCGCGCAGCATCGGCATGGCGATACGCGCCACGGAGCTTGCCAACGACTGGGCCAACGAGCGCGAGCAGTTCGGCCAGAAGATCATCGGCTTTCAGGCGATCGAGTTCATGATCGCCGAAATGGCGACCGAGATCATGGCCGGCAAGAGCATGCTCTATCGGGTGGCGTCCGAAATCGATGCCGGCCTCGACCGCAAACAGGCTCATGCCAAGGCAAGCGCCATCAAACTCTTCTGCTCGGAGACCGGCTGGCGCGTCGTCGACAAGGCCGTCCAGATCTTCGGCGGCCGCGGCACCATGTGCGAAAACCCCGTCGAGCGGCTCTACCGCGATGTCCGCCTGGAACGTATCTGGGAAGGAACGTCCGAGGTCCAAAAGGTCATCATGGGCGGCCAGATCGCCAAGCGCGGCCTGGACATGTATGTCGGCTGGAGCTGACCGCCATCGCCTGTTTCTTTGATTGACGGCGGGCGAACCCTGCCCTCCCATACCACCGGCAACAATCCCGTTTCGGACCCTCCGCTTGATGGACGAACTCTTTACCGATACCGACCGTGACATCCGCCGTCGCGCCGCCGAGTTCACGGACAAACACCTGATCCCGCTGGAGGAACCGACCGAGGAACGGGGCGGCCACTGGAGCTGGGCGGACACCCAGCATGTGCGTGACGCGGCCGTCGACTACGGTCTCTCGGCCATCAACATCAAGAAGGAGTATGGCGGCCAGGAGTTCACCGTGCTCCAGCAGATGCTGGTGCACGAGGAGATCGGCCGTGCGACCAACGGTCTCTTCGCCCTGCTCCCCTTCCCCCACGTGCCGCTGCAACACGGCACCGAGGAGCAGATCGACAGGTATCTACGCCCGATGTGCGCGGGCAAGATCCGTTCGGCCTTTCTGGTCACCGAGGAAGGCGCCGGCTCCGATCCCCGTCAGGTCAAGACGAAAGCGATGCGCAAGGGCAACGGCTTTGTCGTGACCGGCGAAAAGTGGTTCGCGACATCCGCCGACGTCTCCCAGGTCCAGATCGTCCATGCCCATGTCGATGACGATCCCGACCAGCCGACGCTGTTTCTGATTCCGACCGCGCGTGAGGGCGTCAGCATCAAGGAACTGCCGACCTTCACCCACAACTATGTCTTCGGGCACCCGATGATGGCATTTGACGAAGTCGAGGTCGGCGCCGACGAGATCCTGGGCGGGGTTGGCCAAGGCTATGAGCTGACCAAGGACTGGTTTGTCGAGGCCCGGTTGGAGATCTGCGCCCACTGCATCGGCCAATCGCGGCGTGCGGCGCTGGTCGCCAACGCCTATGCCGGGGAGCGTGAGCAGTTCGGCCAGAAGATCCAGGACTTCCAGGCCATTCGTTTCATGATCGCCGACATGGCGGTGGCGATCTATGCCATGCAGAGCATGGTTTACCGCCTGGCCGCCGACATCGACCGTGGCGCCGACCGCAAGACCGCCCATGCCCAGGCGAGCGCGGCCAAGCTGTTCTGCTCCGAACAGGCCGGCAAGGTCGTAGACAGCGCCGTCCAGGTCCTGGGCGGACGCGGTTACATGCGCAAAAATCCGGTCGAGCGTCTTTACCGCGATGTTCGCGTCGAACGCATTTGGGAAGGCACGTCGGAGGTGCAGCGCGACGTCATCGGCCGCATGGTCGCCAAACGCGGCCTGGGCCGCTACAGCCTGTGGGATTGACCATGAACCATCCGCGGTCACTGAGAGAGATTGTTGAGAACGGCCTGTGCGTCGGGTGCGGTCTGTGCCAGTCGATTGCCGGTGGCGACCGGGTCGAGATGACCATGGTCGATCCGCCCGGTCGGTTGCGCCCGCGCATCAAAACGCCGCTCGACGATCAGACGGAACAAGCGATCCTGGCCGGCTGCCCGGGCGCGCTGATCGACGAACCCGTCGTGCCCGGACGCCACGGCGCCGACGTCAAGGTCGATGCATCGTTCGGCCCCTGGCATCGCGTCTGGAAGGGTCATGCCAGCGATCCGGAAATCCACCATATGGCGTCGTCCGGCGGCGCGTTGACGGCGCTCGGTATCTTCCTGTTGGAGACGAACAAGGTCGACTTCGTGCTGCATGTCGCGGCATCGAAGGAGAAGCCGATGCGGACCGAGCGGCATCTCTCGTTCGACCGCGCGCAGGTGCTCGAAGGCGCGGGCTCGCGCTACGGCCCGTCATCGCCGCTGATCGACTTCACCGAACAGCTCGACAAAGGCAAACCCTTCGCGGTGATCGGCAAACCCTGCGACATCTCCGGCGTGCACAACATGCGCAAGGTCGATCCGCGGGTCGACGAGCTCGTGAAGTACACGATGGCGTTCTCCTGCGGCACCTTTGCCGATCTCCAGTGTTCGCGCTGGATGCTGGACCGTCAGGGCGTGCCCGGCGGCGAAGACAACCTCTCGCTGTTCCGCTATCGCGGCTACGGCTGTCCGGGCCCGACACGCGCGGTGACCAAGGACGGCCAGGTCTTCGACGAACCGTATCTGGAGTTCTGGTATGGCCCGCACGGGTGGACGCACCAGTTCCGCTGCAAGATCTGCCCGGACCCGACCGGCGAGATGACCGATATCTCGATCTCCGATGCCTGGCCGGGCGGCGGCCCGACGGAAGAGGAATGGGGCGGCTCCTGCCTCTTCATCAGCCGAACGCTGAAGGGCGATGCGCTGATGCAGGAAGCGATCGACGCCGATGTCGTAACGGTCGACGAAACCGACATCGCCGCCCTGCACGAATGCCAGCCCCACCAAGCGGTCAAGAAAGACGGCATGAACGCGCGGCTGCAGGCGATCGCGGACGAAGGCGGCATCGGTCCCGTCTTTCGGAACGTCCGGCTGGACGAGGCGGCGGCGCAACGTGACACCGAGTTCCATGAGCAGAACCGGGCGGGTACGCGTGAGCGCATTCGAAAAGGCGTCAACCGTGAATCACTCCCCTGAGTCCGTAACGGCGGGTTCGCGCGCGATCCGTCGTGCCAACCTCAAGCGGTTGCTGAACGCGCGCAGCCTGGTGTTCGTCGGCGGCTCGGCCATGCGTGGCGGCGTGCGTTACTGCCAGGAGATGGGGTTCGAGGGCGATGTCTGGGTCGTCAACCCCAACTACGAAGACATCGCCGATATCAAGTGTCTGCCTTCCCTGAAGGACCTGCCCGCCACGCCCGACGCGGCGTTCATCGCGCTGAACCCGGAACGCGCTATTGCGGCGACGGAGGAACTCGCCACCATGGGCGTGCCGGCCGTCGTCTGCTACACCGCCGGCTTCGCCGAGATCGACGAAGGGCGTCTGCAGGACGACTTGATCGCCGCAGCCGGCGATACCACGGCCCTGGTTGGACCCAACTGCATCGGTGTCATCAACTACTTCGACCGGGTGCCCGCGGCGATCGGCAACCACGGTGTCGAACGGTGGGATCGTGGTATCGCGGTTATCGCGCAAAGCGGCACGATCACCATCAACATCGTCGGCAGCGACCGGTCGCTGCCGATCGGCTATCTGCTCAGCATCGGCAACCAGGCGGTCCTGGACATGGCGGACTACATCGACGTGGTCGCCGACGATCCCCGCGTGTCCGCGATCGTGCTCTACATCGAGGGCATCACCGACGCCCGTGCGTTCGCGGCCGCCGCGGCGAAAGCCTTCGACAAGGGTATCCCCATCGTCGCCCTGAAGGCGGGCATTTCCGAAACCGGGCGGCAGATCGCACTCAGCCACACCGGATCGATGGCCGGCGCGCCGGAGCTCTATCGGGCCCTGTTCGACCGGCTGGGCATCATCAGCGTGGCGTCGTTTTCCGAGCTTCTGGAGGCGGTCAAGATCCTGGCCTTGGACGCGGAGCCGGCGGGTAACCGGTTGTCGATCGAGACGTGTTCGGGAACCGATTCCGGATACTGCGCCGATCTTGCCGAACGCTATGGCATCGACCTGCCGCAGCCGGAAGGCGCGGTGAAGGAGGCTTTGCGGGCGGTCATCCCGCCCATCGCGACGCCCATGAATCCGGTTGACGTGACGATGGTGCAGTGGACTGACCGCGAGGCGCAGGCAACGTCGCTGCTGACCCTTTTGCAGCAGCCGAGCGACGCGGCGGCGCTGATCATCAACTTCCCGCGCGCGGTGTGGAAGGACACCTACATGCCGGCGATCGACGCGATGATCGACGTGAAAGCCAAGACCGCCCTGCCCTGTTTTGTCGTGTCGAACCTGGCCGAAGGTCTGCCGCAAGACGTCCGCGAGCATCTGATTGCCGCGGGCGTGGTGCCGCTGCAGGGGATTGAGGACGGCCTCGCGGCGTTCGGCCGGATTGCCGCGCACGTGCCGTGCTGGCATGCCCTGCGTGAGGCGGGCGGGCCCGAGACAAGACTGCTGGATGGCCCGCGCGGTGCTGGCACGACCACGGCTCACGACGAATGGGCCAGCAAGGCCTGGCTCAGGGATGCCGGCATCGCCACGCCTGGCGGACGTTTCGTCGACGACGCGGATGCCGCGGCGGCCGCCGCCCGTGACCTTGGGTTTCCCGTGGTGCTGAAGGCCGCGGGCCGCTCGTTGCAGCACAAGTCCGATGTCGGCGCCGTCGCGCTGGGGCTGAACGATGCCGAGACAGTTGCGAACGTCGCGCAGGCGATGCTCGACGACATTCCCGGCGTCGAGGGTTTCCTCGTCGAAGCCATGGTGAGCGATGCGGTCGCCGAACTGATCGTCGGCCTCAGGCGCGACCCGCTGTTCGGCGTGTCGCTCCTGGTCGGCGCAGGCGGTGTCTTCACGGAGCTGATGCGCGATGTGGGCCACCTGCTGCTTCCGACATCCCGCGAGGCGGTTCGCGCGACCGTCGAAGGCCTGAAGATTGCCCGCCTGCTGCATGGTTTCAGGGGACGCCCGCCCGGTGATGTCGAGGCGCTTATCGATGCCATCCTGGCGCTTTCGTCCTATGTCGAGACCCATGGTCAGGACCTGATCGAGCTCGATATCAACCCGCTTCTGGTTCGCGCCGCCGGTCATGGTGTGGTGGCGGTCGACGCACTGCTGGTCACCGAGGGTGCGCCGACATGACGGTCCCGGATATCTTCCGCCCCGGTCTGTTCGATGGCCGCCATGCGGTGATTACGGGCGGCGGAACGGGCATCGGTCTTGCGATCGCCAGGGAACTTGGCCGGCTTGGCGCGCGGGTTACCCTTGCCGCGCGGGACGAAACGCGTCTTGCTCAGGCTGCCGAAAAGCTCGCCGAAGACGGTATCGATGCCGCGTGGTTCGGGCTGAACATCCGCGACGGCGACGCGGTCGATGCCTTTTGGCCATGCGTGTGCGATACGCGAGGCATACCCGACTTTCTGGTCAACAACGCCGGCGGCCAGTTTGGCGCCAAGGCAATCGATATCTCGCCCAACGGCTTTCGCGCGGTGATGGATCTCAACGTCCAGGGCACCTGGCAGATGAGCCACGCTTTCGCGTCGCAGTTGATTGCCGCGGAGAGGCCCGGCCGTATCGTCAACATCGTCTTTGCCCATACCCAGGCGATGCCGTATTTCGCCCATGCCGCGGCGGCCCGCGCCGCGGTCGTCAACATGACGCAGACGCTGGCGCTGGAGTGGGGCGAGCACGGCATCCTGGTGAATGCGGTCGGTCCCGGCCCGGTCAAGACCGAGGCCGTGGCGCAGTATGACGACGCGATGAGCGGCGATCTCGTCATTGCCAAAATGCCCGTGCCGCGCTGGGGCGAACCTCACGAGACCGCCTATGCGGTGGCGTTTCTGCTGTCGCCGGCCGGCGACTGGATCACCGGGATCCTGATGCCGGTCGACGGCGGTGGCCAGCTTGCCGGACGCCGCTTTTCGTAGTGTGAGAGCCCGCGCCGGGCATTTCGGTTGACGAAACACCAACTGCCTGCAATGCAGGACGGAGCGGGTGTTGTCATAAGGCTAGGGGTCATAGCGTCGATGAAACAGGTGGTCTTTGTGCTGTCGCTGGCCGTGTTGGTCGGCGCCTGCAGCTTTCCCAACGCGTTCTCGGCATCCGATCGCAAGTACTACCGCAGCAATGTCTGCTCGCAGTATCTGTCGCCTGAATCGACAACCCCCAACCTCGCCGGGCGCGCCAAGTCGTGTGTCGTGCAGTCCCGCAATCAATGACATGAACGCGTCGCCGGGTGCTGTCGGCAGAGACACGACGTCAAGTGTCTGGCTGAACGACGCCCTGGCGCACGAGGGCGGCGGCGACGTAACGCCGCTGGACGGCTCGCTGCGTTCCGATATCTGCATCGTCGGCGGCGGCTATACCGGCCTTTGGACGGCGTTGGAGCTCAAGGCGCGTGAGCCCGGCCTTGACATCGTGGTCCTCGAAAAAGACCTGTGCGGCTCGGGCGGCAGTGGCGCCAATGCGGGCTACGCGCTCTCGATCTGGCTGCAGTTTCCCCTGCTCGTCAAACTTTATGGCACCGAGGAGGCGCTTCGCCTATGCCGCGCCGGCGACGAGGAGCTGAGCGCGATCGGGGCGTTCAGCCGGGACCATGGCATCGACGCGCAGTTCGACCGGCAAGGCGCGATCTGGGGCGCGACATGCGACGCGCAATCCGGCCATTGGGAGCCGATGCTGGAGAACCTGGAACGCCACCAGGTGCGCCACTTCAAGCGCGTTGGACACGATGAAATCGCGGCGATGACCGGAACAACCGCCCATGTTGCCGGCGTACTCGATCAATCGGCCGCCATGATCCAGCCGGCCATGCTGGCACGGGGGCTGCGCCGTGTCGCGATCGAGCAAGGCATCAGGATTTTCGAGAAGTCGCCGATGATCCGGCTCAAGCGCGACAGCCCGCCGGCCGTGGTGACACCGCGCGGTACCGTGACGGCAGGAAAGGTCATCCTCGCGCTTTATGCCTGGTCGCTGGGCGTACGCGAGTTGCGGTCGAGCATCATGGTGATCTGCACCGATGCGGCGATGACGGTGCCCGAGGCGCTGGATAATCTGGGATGGCGCAACGGGCCGGCGCTGATGGATTCGCGGACCTTTGTCGAGGCCTATCGGACCACGGAGAGTGGTCAGGTGATGTGGACCAAGTCGGGTGGCGCCATGCCCTATGGTGCCCGTCTCGACCCGTGCCTGAAGGGTGTTTCGCGGCCGCTCGGATCTCTGCGCGACGTGCTTCGCACGCCCTATCCCGGCTTGGCCGATCAACCGGTTGCCGGCACCTGGGCGGGGCCGATCGATCGCACACGTGATGGACTTCCCATGTTCGGCGCCTTGGCGACGGCGCCGGACATTCTTTATGGCTACGGCTATTCCGGCGCCGGCATCGTGTTGTCGAAGATCGGTAGCCGCATTCTGGCGTCGCTGGCCCTAGAAAGCGACGATGAATGGTCGCGTGGGGGCTTGGTGAGGCCGGTGCCGGGCGGATTCCCGCCCGAACCGATGCGCTATGTCGGCGCCCACATGGTCCGTGCGGCCATCGCGCGCAAGGACCGTTTCGACCATGAAGGCCGCGATGTCGGTCCGATCACCCGCGGCCTCCTCACGTTCAAGCCACAGAGCTACAAACCGACCTGAACAGGCGGGTACTGTGGCGCCCGTCACAAAGTGGGCTGCGGATTCCAGCGTTGGATGGACATCACGGGTTCGTGAGATTATCTATAAACGCCAACAATGGTGCCTAACCATCGGGCCAGAACGAAGGTTTTTCATGCTACTCAACTTCTTCCCGTTCAGCGTCTACAGAGAAAAAGTCGGTCTGGACGACAAGACGCGCAAGACGTTCGAATCCATCATTGCAGAGCAATTCGCGGCGACGGGCAAGGAGGAAGATAACCCCTTGGAAACGTGGGTCGGCGGCATGCATGGCATGCTCTCGCTACATCTCGCCGACGAGTTCCAACCGCTCGTGCGGGAGCTTCCGAAACATCTGAAGTCCTACATGACGCAAATGGGCTACATCAGCAAAGACCTCGAGATTTTCGTGACCCGCAGTTGGGGAACGTACGGGATGGCGAATGACAGCATCACGCAACACAGGCATACAAGCTCTGCGCTCTCCATCGCTTACTATGTTTCTCTTCCGGAAGGCAGCGCCAACATCTCGTTCCATACGGAGGCGCACCAGAACGAACCGATCCGCGGCCTGTTTCTCGAGAACCTGCGCAATCAAGTGCAGGATCCGGCCAACGCGTTTTCGGCGATCAATGCATCGATTGAAGTCAACGAAGACGATTTGGTGATTTTCCCGTCACATATGTTGCACGGTGTGCTACCGGGCAGTCAGAACGCGCCGCGTGTTTCGATCGCCGCCGACACGTTGTTCCTGACCAAGACGGTGACGAACTCTGAAAAGATCCTGCCGCCAGTCTCGAATTGGAAGAACGTTAGCTGGTGACGCCGGCCCTTCTCCGACACCCCACCGTTCTGGCCTAGGCGGGACCGGCAGTCGCGCTAGAACTTCAAGACGACCAGAACCAGGACCGCAAACATCAGCGGAAAGGCGACCCGGCAGATCTGATCGATCCGGCCGGCAAGCGCCACGCGATCCTTGGCGACCAGATAGGTTGTCGTCAGCGACTGGATGAGCGCCAGGAAGACGACGATCGTGCAGACGTTGATCAAGCGATCCAGAATGGTGAAGTAGCCGAGCTTGGGCACGACATTCGAGGTGGCGAAGATAAAGGCGATCAAGGTCAGCATCGCCGTCGCCGACAGGCCGATCTGCGTGCCGAAATGGGCGGGGTTGATCCAGAAGACGGACCACGACATCGCAACGATCAAGGCCAAAGGAAGAAGCACCTTCCAGACGTAGTAGTCCGAGATGCGCTGAGTCGAAATCGTCAGGTCATAGCGCGCGTGATGGCGATCGTAGGCGTCGACGAACTGGGTGTTGGCCGAACCGGTGGCGCTGTTGATCGTCCAGTCGGATATGTTCAGACGATCGGCAACCCCGGACAGCCTTTCGTCGACGACCAGTATGACCTCGTCCGCCGAGGCTTCGATCGGCAACAGCGATACGACAATCTCTTGTCTGTCGAACGGGAAGTCCTGCAGGCTGTGGTAGCTGGCGATGGTGCCGAAGTATCGCTGGACGTAACGGACGCGACCGTTTGCCCCGACACTCACCTCCATTGGCCGGCTGGTGAACAGCCGGCCTGAATTGGTGAACACGAGACCCGGGTTCCACACATCGTCGAGCGGGATTTCGCAGCCCTCCAGATCCGCCAGACGCGGATCAGTCCACGACACCGCGACCAAATAGTCGCCGGTCAGCGTTTGTGCGACGTCGTTGATCTCGTGAAGATCGGCCAGGCGCATGCCGACCGTGACCTCTTCCGGTGGCCCGCCTGCGTTGGGCCGGACATCGGTTGCCAGGTGCGGTGTGTCGCAGACGTCGTCTGCCTCTGCCGCATCCACTTGGCCGTAGGACGGTTCCCCGAGAAGAACTGCGCAAAGTGCCACGATTAGAGAGGCAATTGCCGTCACGACCCTCACGGTGCAAGCCCCTGATTAGCTGGACACGCCGCGGGCAGCGCTCCATGACGCGCGGTCGTACGTGATCGATACACGGCTGTTTTGCGCCCCGAGTGATCCCCTTGGGAAGGGTCCCATGAAACCGCGATTCCGCCAAGTCCCTAGCCGCTGCGCGCATTGCGCGTGGGAAGTTTCGACTTTTCGCGGCTGATATGCGCTGCTAGGTATCCGTTGCAGGCGCCGGACGGGTGGCCGAGTGGTTGAAGGCAGCGGTCTTGAAAACCGCCAGGCGTGCAAGCGTCTCGTGGGTTCGAATCCCACCCCGTCCGCCAGCGCCGCGGCTTCGGCGTGCGAAGCGGGGGTGTACATTTTGGTCGGTTTGGATTGGGGTGCCGATTGCGCCCCGACAACTGATGTGGTTGACGCCTATCTGATGGCGCAGAGCGGGCGCCCTAAAGCGCGGTTGGTGCATGCCACGATCGATGGCCGTGCGGTCTGGATCAAACGCTATGACGTGGAACGCCGCACCGCCGGCGTCTTGGGGGATGTTCATGCGGCAGGCCTGTGTCACGGGCGGCCGCATGTTCGAGATATGTCCGTTAAGAACGATCGATGGTACTTCTTCGACTTTGAAGAGGAGCCTGAGGCTGTTATGCCGCTTTCCACGGCACAGGCGCGCGATGTCTGGCTGATGTTCTGCCCGATAACCCACTCCTCCCTGGCGCCGGAGACACCGACACGGGCATTCGACTGCTATCGCAGAGCCGCGCCGCGGGAGGTTCTCGATAACTTGAGAGCGCTCGTTGATTCGATTGCGTGTGTGCTGCCGTTGCTGCGCGCTTTCCTGCGCGTGCGCCCGGGCGGCGATCTCGGTCGACTCAGGAACGTGACGGCGTTGATGATACGCGAGCTGGGTTTGCGCGGCGACATGCCGAACCGCTGACGTCATGAGTGACGAAACATCAAGGGCCCGTGTCAGGGGCTTCTATAATGATGATGCCGAGCGGGAGTGGAACAGGCTCACGCGGTCCTGGCTGGAATATCAGATCACGCGGCAGATGATCGGCCGCGTGTTGGTCGAACCGTCGCGGATCCTCGACATCGGCGGCGGGCCAGGTGCCTATGCGCTTGATCTGGCAGCAGACGGCCATAGCGTCGATTTGATCGACCTCTCCAGCGCGAACATTGCGTTTGCCAAGGCCAAGGCGCACGAACGGGGCGTCACGCTGCATGGTGCCGAAGTGGGCGACGCTACCTGCCTGCGCGGCTACGAGACGCAGACCTATGATCTCGTCCTTTGCCTCGGGCCGCTCTATCATTTGCTTGATCGCGACAGCCGCGACCAGGCCGTTCGCGAAGCCGTGCGTGTGCTGAAACCAGGCGGCGTCGGGTTCTTCGCCTACCTATCCCGCTACGCGCCCCTCTACTATCAGCTCAAGACGGATCGCGAGACAATCGCGGACATGGAGGCGACCATCAACACGGTCTTGGAGACGGGCGTCCACCGCGCCGTTGCGGGTGACGATGCGTTTTTCACCGATTCCTACTACGCCGATCCCGCAATGATCGGGTCGGACATGAGCGGCTTCGGCATGGAGGAGATCTGCGTGTTCGGGGCCGAGGGCGGCCTGGCACAGAGCGAGCTGGCCCTCCACTCCCTGGGCGATGAGGCGAAGGCCGCGTGCCAGCGCCTGGCGCTGCGGTTGGCAACGACGACGGCCGGCCTCTGCGGATCCGAACACGTGGTCTATGTCGGCCGCAAGACGCGGTAGCGATAGCCGTAGATCGTGCGAAAGCCGAACGAGGCATAAAGCGCGCGGGCCGGCGCGTTCGCCTCGACGACCTGAAGGGCGCCCCGCACCGCGCCTTGGTCCCTGCCCCACGCCATCAGGCTCTCCATGATCCTTCGTCCATGACCGCGCCGCCTGTGGCCGCTTCGGGTCAGCATGTCGTAGAAACTCACATACCCTCGTTCCGCGACCGCCATGCCGAAGGCGATCGCCTCGCCATGCTGTTCGATGCGGGCGAGCCTGGCGTTGGGCACGATGGCCGCCAGCATGGCGCGCAACGTCGTTTGCTGCGTCTCGCTCAAGCCGTCTGCCTGGGCGAAGGCGGCAAGCCATGCGGGATCGTCGAGACCGGTCAGCGCGACATCCGGCGCGTACGACCATACGGATTGCAGTTCGGTTACTTGCACCAGGCTGGGTTCGACGAGGTCGTAGCCGCGCTCGACGAGTGCATCCTCCAGCTCTTCCGGCGACAGCGGCGTCAGGCGGAAGACCGACGCCAGGCCGGCACGCGCGAAACAGGTCTCGGCCCAGGCGATCTTATCGGTCAGAGGCTCGCTGCCCGGCAAAAGCGTGTGAACGGAATTGGCGCGTTTGGTGTGTCCGTGCGCCTGACGCAGAAGCCAGCCATCGCGCTCGGCTTGGCGCAGCGCCGGCCACGCATTGCGAGAAATCTCTTCAAGCTCGGCGACCAGCCGGGGTGCAGGCTCCTGTTCCATGTTGCCTCCCGACGACGAAAGGCGGTGAGACATGCCCCAGACCGTCGGGGTAATCAAGGAAAGCCGTGTGCCTCGTCCGGATTGACGAGGGCGTCGCCTACGCCGAAGCTAGCCCTTTCTGAAGCGAGAGAGTGCACCATGACGATATTGACGGTGCCCGCGGCCGAGGGCCGTGCGGTTGACGTGGCTGCCGGCCAGACGATTCGGGTAACGACACCCCACGGACACCAGGCGGCGGATTTCTTCGCCTATAGCGCTGAAGACCAGTCGGAATGGCTGTCGCCGATGCACACGTGGGTGACGACGCGCAGCGTGAAGCCGCGTCGGGGCGATCAGTTCCTGTCCCGCTTCCGCCGCCCGATGCTGACCTTGACCGGCGATACGGCGCAGGGCTGCCTTCGAAGCCGAACTGCTCGTAACGTTTCTGGTCACAAGCCGCGATCAGCATGTCGTGGCAGCCCTGCGC
>JANQGO010000212.1 GCA_028277285.1 Alphaproteobacteria bacterium
CATCGGCTCGGCGGTCGGCGCGGCGACCTGGGGCTTGAGGCCGATTGCGGAGCTGATGTTCGTCGACTTCATGGGCGTGTGCTTCGACCAGATCCTGAACCAGGCCGCCAAGTTCCGCTACATGTTCGGCGGCAAGGCCCAAACCCCCGTGGTCATCCGCACCCAGATCGGCGCCGGGTTCAACGCCGCGGCCCAGCACAGCCAGTGCCTTTATCCGATCTTCGCCCACATCCCCGGTATCAAGTGCGTGGTACCGGCGTCCGCCTATGACGCCAAGGGCCTGATGATCCAGGCGGTGCGCGACGACGATCCCGTGATCTTCTTCGAGCACAAGGTGATGTATGACGAGGTCAAGGACGAGGTGCCGGAGGAGCCCTATACGATCCCGTTCGGCGAGGCGAACATCGTGCGTGACGGCGGCGACTGCACGATCGTCGCCATGGCGCGCATGGTGCATAAGGCGAAGGAGGCCGCCGACGCGCTGGCCGAGGACGGCATCGAGTGCGAGATCATCGACCCGCGCACCATCTCACCCCTGGACGAAGACACCATCTTGGAGAGCGTCGAGAACACCGGCCGCCTGGTCGTCGTCGACGAGGCCTATCCGCGCTGCAACATGGCGACGGACATATCCGCCCTGGTCGCCCAGCAGGGGTTCGCCGATCTCAAGGCGCCGATCGAGATGGTGGCACCGCCGCACGTGCCGGTGCCGTTCGCGCCGGAGCTGGAGCAGGCGTTCATCCCGACCCCGGAGAAGATTGCCGAGGCCGTGCGCAAGACCGTGGGCTACGCCGGATGAGAGAGAACGGCATCACCGCCATCACCGTGCCGAAGTGGGGCATGGCGATGGACGAAGGCACGGTCACGGCCTGGCATGTCGATGAAGGCGGCGCGGTCGAGGCCGGCGACGAGGTGCTGGACGTCGAGTCGACCAAGATCGCCAACGCCATCGAGGCCAAGGAAGCAGGCGTCCTGCGCCGCCAGGTCGCGGCGGTCGGTCAGACACTGCCGGTCGGCGGCCTGCTCGGCGTCATCGCGCCGGCGGAGACCGGCGACGCGGCGATCGAGACGTTCATCGACGGGTTCGTGGTCGTCGCGCCCGACGACGATGAGGCCGACAGCGGGCCGCAACCCCAGACGATCGACGTTCACGGCCAATCGATCCAGTACCTCGTCCATGGTGAAGGCGGGCTACCGGTCGTACTGGTCCACGGCTTCGGCGGCGATATCAATCTGTGGATGTTCAACCAGCCGGCCCTGGCCGACGGCCGCGCGGTCTATGCGCTCGATCTGCCCGGCCACGGCGGGTCGACCAAGGACGTCGGCGACGGCAGCATCTCCCACCTGGCGGCCATGACCATGGGCACGATCGAGGCGCTCGGCCTCGATACCTGCCACATCGTCGGCCATTCCATGGGCGGTGCGGTCGCCATGCAGGTCGCGCTGAACAATACCGACCGGATCGCCTCCATGACGCTGATCGCGCCCGCGGGTCTGGGACCTGAGATCAACGGCGGTTACATCGCGGGCTACATCGCCGCGGATCGGCGCAAGGACATGAAGCCGGTCGTTGCCCAGCTCTTTGCCGACCAGTCGCTGGTGACCCGTCAGATGGTCGAAGACGTGCTGCGCGCCAAACGCATCGACGGCATCAAGGCAGCCCTCTCGACGATTGCGGCGGCGCAGTTCGATGGCGATCGCCAGCTTGTCGAACTCGCGTCCCAGGCCGGCGGACTGGATCTACCCAAACAGGTGATCTGGGGTGCCGAGGACCGGATCATTCCGGCGTCGCACGCCGGCAATCTGGCCGGCGCCAACGTCACCGTCCTCGACGGCGCCGGTCACATGCCGATGATGGAAAAGACACCGGACATCAACCAACGGATCGTCGACGCCGTCAGCTAGACGTCGCGGCAAAAAAAGAGGAGGCCGGACGTCGCCGCCCGGCCTCTCCCATCGTCCTGGTCAACCAGGCGATTACATGGTCGCTTGATCTGTCCAAGCCTTAACCTTGTCAGGGTTGTTGTCGAGCCACTCGTTGACGACCTCGATGAGATCGCGGCCCTTGTCGTCGATTTCCGACATCATCTGGGCCTGCTCGTTGTTGTCGATCGAATAGACCTCGATCAAGTTCCACGCTGCGGGATGCGATTCCTGCAGGCCCTTGTTGACGACCTTCCAGATCTCCGCGCCACCCCAATCGCAGTCGTATGTCGCGTCCGGGTTCAGGCCGAGCGAGGCATCGTCATGGCAGCCGTCGTAGTACTCCGGCAGATAGACGCGCTCCATATCGATTTGGGCGTGCAGCCAATGCGGCTCCCAGAACATGGTGAGCAGCGGTGCTTCGCGGTCAACAGCGGATTTGATTTCGGCAATGATCGCGCCCTCGCCGCCCGACGGGATCGAGACGTAGTCGAGGTCGAGCGCGGCGATACGCTGGGCGTTGGTGTCGCCCCAATCGGCGGGATAGTCGAGGAAGCGGCCGGACGGCGCGGTGTCGGCTGTCGAGAACAGGTCAACACAGTCGTGCAGCGCCTCCCAGTTCGGCAGGCCCGGGCACATGTCGATGACGTACGCGGGAACGTACCACGCCTCCTGGGGCCGCAGGCCGGACTCACCGAGCACCTGAACATTGCCCGTCTCCATCGCCGCATCGAAACCTTCGCCGATGTTGGAGCTCCAAATCTCCAAGGTCGCGTCAAGGTCGCCATCCGCCAGCGCGGTCAGCTGCGGGTAGTAACCGGCGGTCACGTACTCGACGTTGTAACCCATGCGTTTCAGGACCTCGCCGGCAACCGTCGTGCTGACGTGCTGGCCGGTCCATTCGTTCATGGCGAGTTTGATCGGCTCGTCGGACTCCGGAACGCTCTGCGCCTGTGCCGAGACCGCAAGGCCCAAGGCAAGAGCGCCAGCAGCAACGGCCGACGAAAACTTACGTGCGAGATCCATATAGTTGCCTCCCAGTAAACGGATCAAAAAGACACCAGTCTTGGTATCTTCTGATTTGATTCTATGCGACAGCACGCCAGCGAGTGCAAGTCGGGTTCGTGCGAAACACGACTGTCTTAGGTGTTACACCGCGTCTTGATCAGCTCTGCGCTACTGTGGCGGACACAGGCATCCCGTACCGGAAAGCAAGGCTACCGGCGCCTCTCGCTACAGAACCTGACGATGGGTGCCGAGCCCTCTTGTCATCAGTCGCTCGGTCGCAATCCGCACATGAGGCAACACGAGGCAGCCGACAAGAAAAGAGGCCGGACGTTGCCGCCCGGCCTCATTCAACAGCCTGGTGCTTCAGGCTCTTACATCGTCGCTTCGTCCATCCACTCCTTGACCTTGTCGGGATTGTTGTCGAGCCACTCATTGACGACCTCGATGAGGTCACGGCCCTTGTCATCAATCTCCGCCATCATCTCGGCCTGCTCACCATTGGTGATCGAGTAGGCATCGATCATCGCCCAGGCGCCG
The DNA here is from genome assembly GCA_028277285.1 of Alphaproteobacteria bacterium. Classification (GTDB taxonomy): domain Bacteria; phylum Pseudomonadota; class Alphaproteobacteria; order SP197; family SP197; genus JANQGO01. The sequence continues at coordinate 3,469 of JANQGO010000212.1, forward strand.
GGATGGGTATCCTTGAGGCCTGGATTGGCGACCTTCCAAATCTCGGCGCCAGCCCAGTCACAATCGTGCGTCGCATCCGGGTTCATGCCGCCGGATGGATCGTCCTCGCAGCCTTCGAAGTAATCCGGCAGATAGACACGCTGCATGTCGATCTGAGCGTGCAGCCAATGCGGCTCCCAGAACATCGTCAGCAGCGGTGCCTGGCGATCAACGGCCGACTTGATCTCGGCGATGATGGCGCCTTCGCCACCGGACGGGATGGCGACATAGTCGAGGCCCAGCGCTTCAATGCGCGGCGAGTTCTTATCGCCCCACTCGGCCGGATAGTCCAAGAAGCGGCCTGACGGCAGCGTCTCGGGCGTCGCGAACAGCTCGGCGCAATCGTTCAAGGCTTCCCAGCTCGGCAGACCCGGGCACATGTCGACCACATAGGCCGGCACGTACCAGGCTTCCTGAGGCTCAAGGCCGGATAGCGAAACGACCTCGACCGAACCGGAGTCAAAATGCTCGTCCCAACCCTCGCCGATGTTGGAACTCCAAATCTCCAGCGTGGCGTGGATGTCGCCGTCGGCGACGGCGTTGATTTGCGGATAGTAACCGGCGGTGACGTATTCGACGTTGTAGCCCATGCGCTTGAGCATTTCGCCGGCAACGGCCGTGCTGACGTGCTGGCCGGTCCATTCATTCATGGCCAGTTTGACGGGCTCGTCCGTTTCCGGTGCGCTCTGCGCGTTTGCCCCGACAGCCAATCCCATGACAAGGACGCCAGCCGCAGCGGCGGTCGCGAACTTACGTACGAGATCCATGTTGTGCCTCCCTTAGTGCGGATCGCAAACACCCTTTCTTAGGTGTCCTTATGCGATTCTATGCGACAGCAAACCGATGAGTTCAAGTCGCGTTCTCAGAACCCTAAACTGTCCAAGGGAATATGGCGACACCGTGAACGCGTCACGCGTGCATGACGACGTGTTTGCTGACGTATTGCGAAACGATGGATCGGTCAGCGTCACGGTTGAAGGATGGTGATGATATGCGCGTCCGGCTTGTTCCGGCGGCTGATGACGGCGTCTGCGGGCGATGTCTTGAAAGGCGCACGGTTCTTGCCGAGAGACGCAATCCCGACGTCAAGCAAGGTGGCCGGCCCCATCACGTCTCGGTGAGATCCACGGCGACGCCGTATGGTTTCATCGTGGCCGGCCGTTCTAGCGGACGGGGGGTAACGAAATGAGGGAATGCGTGATGGGTCACCGACTTCGCTTGTTACTTGCGGCCGGTCTTACAGGCCTGCTGCTGGCACCCGCGGCCGCCTCGGCGGGCAACTTCAACTACGGCTATTCGCCGGGCTATTCCTACTTCTTCGGGTATGGCGGCCACAACAACCGCGGCCACGGTTATGGTCACGGCAAGAACTACTACCACGGCAACAGCTACTACAATCACGGCTACAACAACTACCAGCGGGCCTGCCACGCGGTGCGCAAGCACAGCTATGACCACTACGGCAACCGTGTCGTGATACGCGGAACCCAGTGTTACGACCGCTACGGCAATCCCTATATCGTGCCGGGCAGCCGCCACATCGTCGGCTACCACTGATGCGCGAAACAGCAACCTAGCCACTGTCGCGCGGACGCCCAGGTCTATAGGATCCCCCCGGACGGTCCAGGTCTCCGGGGGATTCACCTTTTGTCACGCGATCTCGATATCGTTCGCGCACGCCTCTATGCGGTCGCGCCCAAGACAACGCCGCCCTATCGCTGGACCGGTCAGGACGGCTTCGTCAGGGTCACCGACAACATCCTGAGACTCACCGCGCGCAACGGCCTGGAAGGTGTCGCCAGCAACACGTCGAACGTGCCGGAGGGCAAACCCGGCGAACCGCCGGGTGAGGCCGACCACAACCTCATCGAACGGCTCAACGACCTCGTCCCGTCGATCATGAGCGCGTCGGCTCTGGAGCGGGAAGCGGTCAACGACCGGTTGCTACGTCACTCGGACGATCCGCGGTATCTTGCCGAATCCCTGATCGACATTGCCCTGTGGGACCTGGCGGCGAAGGCCGCCGGCCTGCCGCTTTATCGGCTGCTTGGTGGCGCCGCCGACCGCATGCCTGCTTATGCCAGCACGCCCGTCTTCGATGGGGTCGACGACTATGTCGGCTTTGTCGGCGACTTGAAGGCGCGCGGCTATCGTGCGGCCAAGCTGCATACACGCTGCGATCCCGACTGGGATCTGGACATGGTGGCGGCGGTCTATGCGGCCCACGGCCAGGACATGCGGTTCATGTTGGATGTCGAACAACGCTACGGTCTCGACGATGCTATTCGCGTTGGCAAGGCACTTGCCGAACGGAACTATCTCTGGTTCGAGGCGCCCCTGCCCGACCGTGATCTCGAAGCTTATGCCAAACTGCGCCGCGCGGTCGATGTGCCGGTCTTGGCCGCGGGTAACACGCTGACCCGCCTGGACGAACTGCGCGGCGGCATTGCGTCCTCGGCATGGACCAACCTGCGCACGGGCCCGACCCACGCCGGCGGCATCGGACCGGCGCGCAAGGCGATGGCGCTGGCCGACAGTTACGGCATGACGGTCGAACTGCAGAGCTACGGCTTCGAGGGCCGCAAGCTTGCCTGTCTGCACATGGCGCTCGGCCTCGGCAACTGTCGTTACTTCGAGCAGCCGGTGCCCGAGACCGACTATGAATACGAACTGAACGACCCGCCGCGTATCGATGAGGCCGGCGATATCGCACCACCGGAAGGGCCTGGCCTGGGTCTCGATATCGACTGGACCCGCGTCGAAAACGAGGCGTTTGCACATTTTGATACACTGCGTGAGGCGGCATGACCGGTTTGGACAAAAGCGATTTGGAGATCACACGGGTTCGCGTCTATGTCGTCGCGCCTGACGTCACGCCGCCTTACCGCTTCACCGGGACGGAAGACCACTACACCATGCACCACAATGTCGTCCGGCTTTCGACCCGTGGCGGCATTGAAGGCGCGGCCGGCGCCGATTCCGGCGATCCCGTCGACGGGAAACACGCCTATGCCGAGGCCTTTCGGCCTATTGTCGGTGACGTCCTGGGTAAGAGCGTGCTCGAGCGCGACGCCGTGACGGCGGCGCTGTTGGCGAAACGATCAGCGCCCGTTCCCGATCCTGAATCGCTGCTGGATATCGCGATGTGGGATGCCTTCGCCCGCGCCGCCGGCTTGCCGCTCTTCCGGCTCCTGGGCGGTCAACGCGAACGCATCCCCGTCTATGCCAGCAGCCCGGTCTACGACACGGTTGAGGACTATCTCGACTATTGCCGGCTGATCCAGGGTCTGGGTTACCCGGCGGTCAAGTTTCATACCCAGTGTCATCCCGCGTTCGACCTGGAGATGACGGCGGCGGTGTCGGAGGCGTTCGGGTCGAGCGGGTTGCGTTTCATGGTCGACCTGGAGCAACGCTATAGCTTCGATGATGCGGTCGCGCTGGGCCGCGCGCTGACCGACATGCCCTGCGACTGGCTGGAGGCGCCGCTGACCGATACGGATATCGACGCCTATGCCGAGTTGAGGCGTGCCGTCGGTGTCGATGTCCTCGCCGCCGGCAACACGATCGTCGAGCTCGGCGACATGGCCGACGCGATCGAGCGCGGCGCCTGGTCGCGTCTGCGCTGCGATCCCACAAATGTCGGCGGTATTCAGGTGACCATGAAAGCAATGGCGCTGGCCGAGGCCAACGGCATGAAGACGGAGTTGCAAAGCTATGGCTATCCGCTCAGTCAGGCCGCGAACCTGCATGTCATGCTGGGCGTTGCCGGCTGCACCTATTTCGAGCAGCCGGTGCCCATCGAGCACTACGAATACGCCTGCGCCAACCCGATCCGCGTTGAAGCCGACGGCTGTGTCAGCGCACCGGACGGTCCGGGTCTGGGTCTCGACCTCGATTGGGAGCGTATCGAGGCCGATGCCACGCTTGTGATCGATACCGACTGAACACTCCGACCCGGTCAGAGGGACGACACCATGCTCGACCAAGCACGCCAACGGACGGCCGCGTTTCAGAAGCGGCTGGGAGATGCCGGTATCGACGTCGCGGTCATGACCGACGAGAGTTCGATTGCCTATCTGGCCGGTTTCTGGGGCTACCTGTCGGTCGAGTTCGGCCGTCCGACCTTTCTGCTGGTCCGGCCCGACGCGCCGCCGGTCGTCGTGACGCCGCTGATGGAAAGCGAGATGGTCCGGGCCATGACCTGGGTCGACGCGATTGAGACATGGGAAGATGCGGGCGCGCGCCGGTGGGAGACCGTGCTGGGCGACGCGCTGGGCGAGAACCCCGGCCGCGTCGGCGTCGAGGCCGCCGCACTGCCGGCCATCGTCCGCAACTGGTTTGATGAGAGCCTGCCCGGCACGACGCTTCACGATGTCTCCGGCGAGCTCGGCGCGATGCGCATGATCAAATCGCCCGAGGAAATCGAGGTCATGCGCCAGACTGGCAGGATCGCCGGCGCCATGATGGCGGCCGCGGAAGGCGCGCTTGCCGAGGGCGCGCCGGAATACGAAGCCGCCCTGGCGGTCATCAACGCCGGCACCCGCGAGGCCGCCGGTTTCCTGACGGCGAAGGGTTGGGACGCCTTCATCTCGCCAATGATCCACAATCTTCAGATCATGCAGTCCGGCCGCGACACCTCGATGGTTCACCGGCGCGCCAGCGTGAAGCCGCTGGAAAAAGGCGATCCCGTCTACTTCTGCTTCTGCAACATGGCGCAGTTCAAGCTCTACAAGCTCGGCTTCGACCGCATGTTCTTCGTCAAGGAAGTGGCCGATGATGCAAGCCGGGTGCAGCAATGCGCCATCGACGCGCAACAAGCGGCCATTGCCGCCATCAAACCCGGTGTGACGGCCGAATCGGTGGCCGATGCCGCCAACGCCGTCTACAGCGACCGCGGCTACGAGACCGGCTATCGCACGGGGCGTTCGATTGGCATGTCGTACCTGGAGGCGCCGGAGCTCAAGGCCGGCGACACCACCATCCTGCAACCCGGCATGACCTTTGCCGTCGACGGCGGCATATCGGTCGACGGCAAGCTCGGCGGGCGTATCGGCGACTCCATCGTCGTGACCGAGACCGGCGCCGACTACCTGACCGAATACCCCCGCGAGATCCTGGTGGTGGACCGTTAGACGATGCGCGCGGCGGTCTTTCAAGGTGCCTGCGCCGGTCTGACGCCCGCTGAGCGGATCGAGCGGCTGCACAGTACGATCACCGGCCATGAGCTCGATCTCGTCGTCTGCCCCGAGCTCTTCGCCTCCGGCTACAATGTCGGTGAGTTGCTGCACGAGCTCGCCGAACCAAAGGATGGACCGATCATGGCGGGGATGAGCGAGGTCGCCCGTGCACGAAACACCGCCATCGTCTACGGCTACCCTGAGCGCGACGGCGGCATCGTCTACAACGCGGCGGCCGTCATCGACGCAACCGGCGAATACGTGGCCAACCACCGCAAGACGATCCTGCCGCCCGGTTTCGAACCCAAGCACTTCATTCCCGGCGACACGATGACGTTGTTCTCGCTGGGCGATGTCCGGTGCTGCCTGATGATCTGCTACGAGGCCGAGTATCCAGAGGCCGTCCGCGCCGCCGCCGAGGCCGGCGCCCAAATCGTCATCGTGCCCACAGCCCTGGTTGAGCAATGGCGGTCGGTGGCGATGCAATTGATGCCGACCCGGGCGTTCGAGAACGGCGTTTGGCTGCTCTACGCCAACCACGCGGGCCTCGAGAACGGCGCGCGCTACCTCGGCGCCAGCTGCATCGCCGCGCCTGACGGCAGCGACGCCGCGCGCGCCGGAAGAGACGAAGAGCTTATCACCGCGGAGTTGGACATGGAGCGCGTCACCGCGATGCAGGCGCGCCTGCCCTATCTGCGGGATGTCGAGCGGTTACGGCAGGTCCTGATGTCGCGGTCCTAAGCCAGAACCTGCGGCTTTCGCCAGACGTCAGGCTGGCTACGCGTTATCGGATTCTCTTTGGCGCACCAGGCGGCGCATATCGGCCGATTGCCACGCCAGCACCACGAACAGAAGCGACAACACGGCAGATCCGATCGCGATGATGAACGGCAGCTCGATGTCGATGGCCGCCACTTCGCCACCGATCAAGGAGGTGAGACCGGCACCCAGCGTCCACATGGCGGTCGCCACGCCCATCACCCACCCCTGCTCGTTGTCATCGACGCTGGCCGAATAGATACTGAGCAGCGTCGGAAAGCCGATGGCGAAGGCGGCCGCCAGCGGAACGATGGCGACAAACACGACAACAGGCGACGGCGCCAAGACGAAGGCGGTGTTGGTCACGACCATGGTCACCGCCGCTCCTACAACAATGGTCTGCTTCGAGAACCGGGCGCTGGCGACGGACACCAGGAATGCGCTCGACACGACAAGCGTTGCACCGGAAACAAACAAGATGGCGCTATCGCCGAACGTTCCCATGCCGAACCGACTGGAGAGGTAGTTGTCGACGAACACGTAGCAGGTGTTCCAGACGAACATGTAGAAAAAGAAGACCAACGAGATTCTGAGCACTGTCGGCTTTTGCGTGATCCGGGCCAACAGACGGAACACGTCGAGCGGGCTGACCTGGAGCGGCGCGCGCGTTTCAAGTCTGTCCTTGAAGTGAAACACGACCAGATAGGCGGCAATGCCGACCAGAACGATGGCGCAATAGAAAGGCAGTTGCAGCGAGGCGACATCGCCCAGCAGATCCCTGTCGGACAGCACGCCCGCAATGATGGGGCCGGCGACGAGGCCGATACTGAACGCCGCAACGCAGTAGCCCATGTTCCGCGTTCTCTCGGCTTCGTTCTCGCTGATATCGGCCATCGAGGCCTGAGCGATCGGCTGGTTGCCGGACGTAAAACCCGTGATCGCCCTGCCCAGGATCATCATCCAAAGACTGCCGTAGATGATCGAGAGGATGGTCAGGACATAGCCGACGAAGGCGCCCGCCAGGCAGATCAGGATACCGTTTTTGCGGCCGATACTATCGGACAGTTTCGAGATGTAGACGGCGCCCAGGAACCAGGAGAGGTAGAACACGCCGATCACCAGGCCGAAGCTGAAATGGCGCGCCGATTGTGAAGCGTCCTGCGCCAGCAACCCGGCGCTTGGATCCATGATCAAGGTGTTGATCATCGGCAAGATCAGGCCCTGGCCCGCGACATCGACGAAGATGACGAAGAGGAGACCAAGTTTGGAGAGGTTCATGCTGCGCCCCAACAAGATGCGAACAGGCCAGAGCGCTACGCCACGAGCCACTGCTATCAAGACGCCCCATGCTACGCCATCGCTGCAGAGGGAGCCAGATGGGCGGCAGCATTGTCGCCATAACAATTCAGCGGTTGCGGTGGGGTGACGCCGGTCATCATTCTGTCGCTCAGGTCAACTAAGTGGCGTTCCAATCCATGATCATACGACCGGCCGCAGATACCGACAGGCGAGCCATTGCGGCCGTTCATGCGGCGAGCTGGCGCGAAGCCTATCGCGGCATCTTGCCTGAGGCCTACTTGAATAACGACGTCGGCGACGACCTCGCCAACCAGTGGCGCGACAGGGCCATGACCGAAGATGACGTCGTGTTGGTCGTTAAGGATCCGGACATCGTCGGCTTTATCGCGGTGTGGTGCCGGCCCGACCCGTTCATCGACAATCTGCATGTGTTACCGGCGCGCCGATCCGGCGGCCTTGGCCGCGAGCTCATGAAACATGCCGCGCAAGAGCTTGGAACCCGCGGCCATGAGACGGCCTATCTCTGGGTGCTCGAAGACAACCGGCGCGCCCGGGTGTTCTACGGCAGGCTTGGCGGCCGGGAAGTCGAGACCAAGACGAAACCGATCTTCGGACACGACCTCCCGCACGTAAAGATCGTCTGGCCCGACCTGGCGTTCGCCAACGCTACCTAGCCGGCGCCGCGCGCCGACGGATCAGAAATCCGCCGACAGCGCGGTCAGCTCGCGCCGGAAGGGGATGTCGCCCATCGGCCCGGCGCCGAGTTCGCGGGCAAAGCGGTGTCCTTCATAGACAGCCGCGGCGATGGTCGCCGGCCCGTAGCAGTCGCCGATGCGGCGCACCGATGTGATCGCGGCATCGGCCAAGCTCTCTTGGTTGGCCACCAAGTCCCAATAGACCTGATCGACCGGCTCCCGCGACGTCACCATCACGACGGAAGACGCCGCCACCGTGCGTTCGCGCTCGGTATAGCCGCACGCCAGCGTGACGTCGCGGTTGCCGATGACGCGCAGGGTGTGGCTGAGGATGATGTCGATGCCGCTTTCGATCAAACGCTTCTGGATACGGGTTTGTTCCAGGGTCTGGTCGGTCCAGGCCGAGACCTTGACCTCGGGCGTGACGAGGATGACGTCGGCGCCCGCGGCGCGCAGCTTTTCGGCGATCAGCCCGCCCATATAGTAATGGTCGTCGTCGTAGACCAGCACCGGGCCCTCCGGCACCGTGCCGGCCATGATGTCGTCGGGCGTGAAGACGTTGGCGCCATCCGTGCCGGGGATCGGAAACTGGTGCGCGCGCCCGTAACCGTCGCGGCGCCACGTCGCGCCGGTCGCAATCGCCACACTCGTCGCGCCGAACTCCAGAATCTGCGCCGCGTCCAAGGCACTCGCCGGATAGAGCATGACATTGGGCATTTGCTGGATCTGATAGATCCGGTAGTCGCGCACTCGCGCCCAGGCGCTCAAGCCCGGCAGCTTGCTTTCTCGTGTCACCCGACCGCCCGGCTCCTCCAAGGCATCCGCCAAGGTGACGTCATAGCCACGCTGGCCCAGCGCCCGCGCGGCCTCCAGGCCGGCCGGACCGGCGCCGACAATCAGCACCGTGTCGTCCGTCGACTTCGGCTCGATACGCTCGGGATGCCAGCCCTTGCGCCATTCCTCGCCCTTGGTCGGGTTCTGGGTGCAGCGCATGGGCGCCGTCGAGATATCCCAGCTGACGCAGATATTGCAGCCGATGCACTCGCGGATGTCCTCGATGCGGCCCTCTTCGATTTTCTTGGGCAGGAAGGGATCGGCAATCGACGGACGCGCCGCGCCGATCATGTCCATGATGCCCTTGTTGATGACGGAGACCATGCGGTCGGCAGACGTGTAACGGCCGACGCCGACGACCGGCTTGGTCGTCACCTTCTTGACGAACTCGATGAACGGTTCCTGGAATCCCTCCTCGGCGAACCGGCTGGTCTGCGAGTCGTTGTGCCACTCGGCCACGTTGACGTCCCAGAGGTCGGGCAGTTCGGCCAGCATCTCGATGATTTCGCGGCCTTCCTTGTCCCATTCCATGCCTTCGTCGCCGCGCAGTTCGTCGACCGCGAAACGCACGACGACACCCATGGTGTCCCCCACAGCCTCCTTGGCATCCTCGATGATCTCGCGGAACAGGCGCACCCGGTTCTCCAGGCTGCCGCCGTATTCATCGGTGCGGTGGTTGTAGCGGCGCAGCATGAACTGGCCGGCGAGCGACAGGTTGTGGGCGGCGTAACAGCACACGATGTCGAAACCGGCCTTCTTCGAGCGCTTGACCGCGTCCAGATGCCAGCGCCGGTAGTCGCGTATGTCCTGCTTGTCCATGGCACGGGCCTGGACCGGGAACGTGCCGACGACCGGCATGTGGTTAACGAAGATCGGCACCTCACGGCTGTAGGCGTTGGTCACGTACTTGCCGTTATGGGTTAGCTCGATCAGCGCAAGGGAGTTGTGTTCGTGCACGGCATCGCACATGCGCGCGAGGTAAGGGATGTCCTCGTCCGACCACAAGCGGCCCTCCGTCGCCGGCGTGATGTCCGCGGACGGGTGAATGTCGATCTGCTCGGTCGCGATGACCGCCCAGCCGCCTTCGGCTTTGACGCCGCGCATGCGCGCCATGCTGGAGGGGAACGTGCGGCCCATGCCGTTGCAGTGGGGCACCTGATAGAACCGATTGCGGGCCGTCACCGGTCCGATCTGAACGGGTTCGAAGAGGACGTCGTAGCGGGGATCGCGTGTCATAGTCAGAGCACCGGCCAGTCGTTGCTGAGTTCAAGGATTTCGCGGCGGAACGGAACGTTATCGATCGGCGCGGGCGCATCGAGCTCGCGCGCGTACTTGTGGCCGCCATAGACGGCGGCGGCAATCAAACCGGGCGCCAGGCAGTCGCCGATACGCGTCACCGAGCGGATACCGGCAGCGTCCAGCGCCGCCTGATCGCCCGTTAGCTCGTGGTAGAGCGAATCGTCAGGCACGCGCATGGTGACAAGCACAACGCTGCCGGCAGCGACGGTCTCGCGGCGGTCCGTATGGACGCAGGCGAGCTCGGCATCGCCCTTGCCGATCGACGCCAGGCTTTTTGCCGTGCGGACGGCAACGCCGCGCTCCAGCAGACGGGTCTGAACGCGCCCCTGCTCCATCGTGTTGTGGGTCCAGGTCGCGACATCGGCGGCGGGCGTGACATAGATGACATCCTGTCCCTCGCCGCGCAGCTTCTCGGCCAGCACGCTCGCCATGAAGTAGTAATCGTCGTCGAAGATGATGACGGGGCCGCTGACGGCGGCACCGCCAATCACGTCATCGGGCGTCAGCACGTGGTCCTGATCGGCGCCCGGGATGGCACGCCGATGGGTCTCGCCGATGCCGTCGCCCACCCATGACGATCCGGTCGCGAGCACGACGTGATCGAAGCCGAACTCGCGGACGTGTTCGGCGTCGAGCCTGCTGTCCAGGAACACCTCGACGCCCGGCATGTTCTGGATCTGGCCGACGCGGTAATCGCGCACCCGGGCCCAGGACGCGAGACCGGGCAACAGGCTGACGGTGTTGATATGGCCGCCCAGTTCGGTGCCCGCTTCGGCGAGCGAGACCGGATAGCCGCGCTCGCCCAGCGCGCGGGCGCATTCCAGACCGGCAGGTCCGGCGCCGACAATCAGGACGCTTGAATCGCTCTCCTTCGGCGCGATGCGCTCGGGATGCCAGCCACGGCGCCACTCCTCGCCCTTGGTCGGATTCTGGGTGCAACGCATGGGCATGAACATGAAGTCGCCGGAAACGCAGATGTTGCAGCCGATGCACTCGCGGATGTCCTCGATGCGGCCTTCCTCGATCTTCTTCGGCAGGAAGGGATCGGCGATCGACGGACGCGCCGCGCCAATCATGTCGAGCACGCCCTTGTTCACCAGGCTCACCATGCGGTCGGCGCTGGTATAGCGGCCGACACCGACGACCGGTTTCGACGTCTTGCTTTTGACGAAGCCGATGAACGCTTCCTGAAAACCTTCTTCGGCGAACCGCGCGGTCTGGGAGTCGTTCGGCCATTCGCTGACATTGACGTCCCAGAGATCCGGCAACTCGGCCAGTATCTCGACCACCGCGGCGCCGTCGCCGTCGGCGGTGATGCCCTGATCACCGGCCAGTTCGTCGACGGCAAAACGCACGGCAACCGCCATCGTGTCGCCAACGGCTTCCTTGGTGTCCTCGATCACCTCGCGCATCAGCCGCGTCCGGTTCTCGATGCCGCCGCCGTATTCGTCGGTGCGGAAGTTGAAGCGCCGCGAGATGAAGTGCTGCATCAAACAGAGGTTATGGCCGGCATAGACGTAGACAATGTCAAAGCCGGCATCGCGGGCACGCAGGGCCGCTTGGCGATGCCAGCGCCGGAAATTCTTAATGTCCGTCTTGTCCATGGCGCGCGCATTGCCGGGTTCCGACCCGAACACCGGCATGGCCGAGGGCGCCATCGGAATCTCGCGCGACTGTCTGTTGTGGCCGGCCGGACCGCCATAGACCAACTCACAACCGGCGAGCGCGCCGTGGCGATGCACGGCCTCGGTCATGCGCGCCATGATCGGGATATCCTGTTCGCTCCACAACCGTGCCTCGATCGCCGGCGTCACGTCGCCGGTGACATGAAAATCGCACTCCTCGGTGCAAATGACCGCCCATCCGCCTTCGGCCTTGATGCCGCGCATGGCTGCCATGGCGCTGGGATACTGGACCCCCATGCCGTTGCAATGCGGCACCTGATAGAACCGGTTGCGCGCCGTGACCGGTCCTATCGCGACCGGTTCGAACAGCACGTCATAATGCGGATCACGTCCCATCAAGCACCCTTTGTTACACGCTCTTGGGCACTCTAGCCGGTCCGCCTGAGCCTGCTCAAACGATCATTGGGTAGAAATCGAATCTAGGGTCCAAGCCGGCAAAGTCCGTTCCAACCGACTGGCAGCGAACAGACGGCGACGACGCGGCCGGTCGCCCTGCCATCCGGTTGGAAGCCGTGCAACTTGCCTGTCATCACGCCGTTGGCAGCCAGCGTCACATCGAGATAGCCGAACGAGTCCGCGCCGGTCCTGGCCGAAAGCGCAAGGCCGGTGGCCGGTTCACCGTCGACCTCTACCGAATAGGGGTTATCAAGAAGGTTGCTGTCCAGGGCGACGCCGGAATTGCCGACGATCAGTTGGGGCGGACGATCGTGATCGAACGTGATGGCCTGAAACTCGTGAACATGGCCGCTCAACACCAAGGAGACCGATGGGGGCAGCGATGATGCCAAGGACTGTTTCAGTGCACGCTGCAACGTAGCATTGAGCGATACGATGCCCGGCTCTGAGGTGTAGTGTGTAGCAGACCAGACCGGATGGTGCACCAGAAGCCAAACGGGCTTTGCCGAACCGCGTGCCAGCGCGGCGACGTGGTCGAACTGTCGCGCGTAATAGCGGGCCTGGTACGCCAGGGACGCCACGTCCTCAAAGTCGGCGTCGTCGCAGGCATTGGCGGAATCCATGACAACGAGCCGGATGTGTCCGATATCGAGCGCATAAGCCTCGGTCCGGACGGTCAAGGCGTTACAGACGGGCAACGCGCGATAAGGGTCGAGCAAGACCGAGTGAGGATCCAGGAGATAGAACCAGCCGCGTCCCGCCCGGCTGCACAGTTCATGATTGCCGCGCAAGACGACCCACGGCGCGGAGATCATGAGCGTGGCCGCCGGCTGAAAGACATCCTGCCACCACGTTTGCCATGTATCGCCTGATGTCGTGTTCACCCAGGGCCGGCCGGGGCGCGGCAGACAGCTGTTGTATGTGGCTTCGCCGTCTACCTTGGTGCTTGGCGTGCCGCGATAGTTCCAATCACCGACATGGATGACGAGGTCGGGTTTGCGTTCGGCCGCATGACTGGCAATGCCGGGAAACGGCCAAGCCTTCTGACAATCCTGCGCGTCGCCGCCGAAGCACCCGCTGTCGCCGATGATGACGAGGTGTTCCGGCTCAGCAATCAGGGTGGGCAACGGCAGACCGTCGACCGATGCCCGGGCGCCAGCGGGGATGACCGCTTCGCACACGGTAACCGGAAAGGCTTCTTCATCGGGATTGATTCGCGTTGTCGAGTTCAGAGCGCCCAACGCGACGCCATCGCTGTCGAGCTGATGGAACGCCGGGCACGCGACGTCCGTGCCCTCCATGATCGCTCTCGCGAGCGTCGTCGTCTTGTCGGCGATGGGATCATGGGCAACGATCACGTACCGTGCGAGAACATCACCGTATTCGGCATGGCCGGGCTGCACCGTCGCGACGAGGAGGAGGATGGCCGCGACAAGCGCTGAAAAGAGATTTCGCCTACTCCTCAAACGCCTTCCTCGCCGCCTCCCCACCGAACAGATCAGCGATCGCCTGGGGTCCCGCGCGCTTGCCGATCTCGATGAACCGTTCGTTCTCTTCGGCGCGCCATATCATGCGTTCCGAATAGGCCGGCATCAGTTGATCCTGGCGCCGTCGCACGTAACCGCCGAGGCTCTCGTCGAGTGCCGCCTCCACATCGTCGGGCCGCGTCCACGCCGCCTTGTAGAGGATCAACCCGCCGCGGCCGATGATCCAGGTCATGTTCGGCAACTGGCCGTAAGCGTTGTGGCACGCGCCATCGAGCGTATCGATCAGAACCGGACGCTGAATGCTCTGTTCCTCGACGAAGGCGCGCGCGTGCGCGCGCTTCTTCTCCATGGAGTCATGGGGCGGCAGGTACTCGCCCGGATGGGCCTCGCGCACATAGATGAAGACCGATCGCACGGACCGATCGGCGTACCGGCTGGCGATGTCCTCCATCGCCGCGGCCGCCATGGTGCAGTAGGCTCAGGAGTAGCTGCCGAACTCCATGATGACGGCGTCGCGTTTCCACAGCTCCTTCAGATGCACTGTCTCGCCGGTCGCCAGATCTTCAAGCGGGAAGTCCGGCGCGACGGTCCCGGCGTTGGGCGCCTCGTGGAAGCGCGAGAACTTTTCCATGTCCTCGTCCGTCGGGGCAAAGGTCTTGTAGTTGTACGCGTCCATGGCTCCTCCTGGTTCGGATGATGGGATATCAACACGGCCGGCAGGCGCGGTCCAGCGGTCAAAGTGCGGCAGCGCCACACCAGATGGCCGTCACCTGGCTCGACAGATGGCCACCGTTACCGTGGCTGATCGCCGTCTCCGCGCCGGCGACCTGACGTTCGCCCGCCTCGCCGCGAAGTTGCTGTATGGCTTCGACGACGGTGAAGATGCCGTACATGCCGGGATGCACGCACGACAGGCCGCCGCCATTGGTGTTGACCGGCAGGCCGCCGCCCGGCGCGATGGCGCCGCTCGCGGCAAAGGGACCGCCCTCGCCCTTCGCACAGAAACCGAGATCCTCCAGGAACAGAACCGTGTTGATGGTGAAGGCGTCATAGAGCTCGGCGACATCGATCTCCGCCGGCGCAAGACCGGCCATGGCGAATGCCCGCGCGCCGCTCTCGGTTGCCGCGGTGACGGTCAGCTCCGGCATTTGCGAGATCTGGCGGTGCCAGTGCGCCTGACCCACGCCCAGCAGATAGACCGGCGGCTTCGGCCGATCACCGGCACGATCGGCGCGCGTCATGACGACCGCTGCCGCGCCGTCGGTCACCAGGCAACAATCTCGGACGGTCAGGGGGTCGCACACCATGCGGCTGGCGAGCACATCGTCGACGGTCAGTGGATCGCGCATCATGGCATCCGGATTGCGCGCCGCCCATTGCCGCGCCGCGACCGCCACCGCCGCCAGCTGCTCCCGTGTCGTGCCGAAGTCGTACATGTGGCGCGAGGTGGCGAGTGCATAGGAACTGATCGGGTAACGCGGACCGTAGGGTGTCTCATAGATCAACGGCTCGCCGGTCGACGGCGACAGCAGACGGCCGGCGGCGCTGCGCTGATTGCTGCCGTAGCAGATCAGGGCGACGTCGCACAGACCGGCATCCAGCGCCAAGGCGGCCCACAAAAGATGCGCGACCGGTGACGATCCACCGACCTGCGTGCCGTCGCTGATCTTCGGCTTCAGGCCCAAGTATTCGCCAACATTGAGCGGTGCGAACACGTTCTGCAGGTTGGCGGTGAACAGCCCGTCGACATCGCCCAATGTCAGGCCGGCATCGTCGAGCGCTTCCTTGACCGCCATCGCGGTCAGATCGAGGTGGCTGAAACCCGGCGCTTCGCCGATGCCCGCGAGACCGACGCCGACGGCCGCTGCGCTGCCGCGAAGCGTCATGCCGGATCGAAGACGACGATAGGTCCGCCGTCCTGCTCTGTGACGCGCGCCTTAACGCGCATGCCAACAACAACGTCTTCCGGCGCCACGCCTTCGACCCGGCTGGTCAGGCGGACGCCTTCCTCCAGGTCGACGAGGCAGAGGTTGTAGGCCGGCCCCTGTTCCGGCCGCCGGCGAATCACCGTCGTGGCATAAACGGTGCCCTTGCCGGAGGCCGGACGCCAGGTCAGGTCGCCACCGCCGCAATGGGGACAAAGGACGCGCGGATAGAAAACAAACCGCCCGCAGCCGTCGCACTGCTGGATATGCAGGCTTCCGGCCTGGAGATAGTCGGCGTACTGGGCGTCCGGTCCACTCATGCGGCCAATTCTACCAGACCGTTGTTCAAAACGACGGCGTCGCGTCCAGGCACCCGCGCGCGCAACGATACGATGGGACCATCAACCCACAGCTCGGTGCGGATGGTCTCGCCCGGGAAGACAGGTGCGGAGAAACGTACGTCGAGACGCTTGAACCCCGCGGGATCGTAGTCGCACAGTGTTCTGAGCACCGCATGGCCGGCAACGCCGAAGGTGCAGAGCCCGTGCAGGATCGGGCGGTCAAAGCCGGCCGCCTTGGCGACATCGGGATCGGCGTGCAGCGGGTTGTCGTCGCCGTTGAGTCGGTAGAGCAGAGCCTGTTGCGGCAGGGTGGGGAGGTCGCAGACATGATCGGGCTCGCGTTCTGGCATGGGGTGAGGCTGACGCACCGGCCCGGACGGACCGCCGAAACCGCCATCGCCACGGGCGAACGTGGTGCGCCGGATCGTCGCGACGGTCTCGTTGCAATCGGCATCGACGATATCGCGAGAGATATAGATCAACGCGCCGCGTCCCTCGCCCTTGTCGATGATCTCCTCGATGTGGCTGCGGGTGAAGAAGCGGCCTTCGCTCGGTAACGTCTTGTGCAGCACGAGGCTCTCCTCGCCGTGGACGACGCGGCGCCAGTCCACCCCGGTTTCCGGGTCGCGCAGCCAGAACCCGGTCGGCTGCAGCACCACGGCCATGGTGGGCAGCGCCTTCATGTCTTTCTCGTAGACGAAACGCAGCGCCTCTTCGTTCACCGGGTCGTGTCCAAGGCCGACGCCAAGCGCATAGAGCGCCGTTTCCTCCCAGGTCCAGACCCGCGTGTCCTCAGGGAACGACCAGGCTTTCAAACGATCGTAATCAATGGCCAACGGCCTATCCTTTCAGTTCGGCGCGGCCGTTCGCCAACACGACGATGTCGCGGTCGACCGCGCGGGTTTCAAACCACACGGCCGACCCGTCGCGCCAAAGGGCGGTGCGCAGGGTTTCACCGGGATAGACCGGCGCCGAAAAGCGGCCATGGAAACGCTGGATGCGTTCAGGCGCATGGTCGCAGCAACACGCAACAACCGCGTGACAGGCGATGCCGTAGGTCGCGAGGCCGTGCAGGATGGGGCCGTCGAAACCCGCGGCGCGGGCAAACTCAGGCTCGACGTGAAGCGCGTAGTGATCGCCGGACAGGCGGTAGATCAGGGCAGCCTCCGGAGGCACCGGATGGTCGCGCACCGCATCGGGCTCGCGCCCGGGCATGGCGACACGCTCGGATGGCGGCGGCGGCGGCCCGCCAAATCCACCGCCGCCGATCAGGACGTCGGTCTGGAGCTGGGTCGCCAGGGCCTGGCCGGTCTCCGCGTCCGCGATCTCCTCCTCGAATGTCAGGATGGCGTAGCTGCCCGCGCCCCTGTCGTAAAGGCCGGTGATACGGGTGCGGCTGGTCACCGATCCGGCAGCCGGGATCGGCGCGTGGAGGATGATCGTCTGATCGCCGTGCACATTGGGCACGTCGCGCAGACCGAGCGTTGGGTCCGCGAGCCAGTGGTTGGGGTCGCCGGTCACCGTCACCAGGCTGGGCAGCGCCTTGGGGCCCCAGGGCTCGTAGACAAACGGCA
>JANQGO010000148.1 GCA_028277285.1 Alphaproteobacteria bacterium
CCCGCCGTGCAGCGCGCTCGCCTCGATGACATCCGGCACGCCATGAAAGCGCCGGTCGCTGGTCAGGAAACGCGCCATCAAGGCAACGACCAGACCGCCTACGGCGGGCGCCAGCAGGATTTGCCACCACGGCAATGACTCGACAAAGGTGTTCAGGCGGTTGGTGCCGCTGCCATAGACCAGGTATTGCACGCCCGAAATGGCATAGCGAAAGGCGACGCCGCCCAGCCCGGCCGCCAAGCCCGTGACAACCGCGAGGATCGCCAAGAGGATCTGCTCGTTGCGGAAAAAGCCGGCTACGCGCGACTGGGCGGTTTCCGTCATGGCCGGGCCGTTCCGGGCGAGGCGATGACTACACCAAGATTTGAACGAACGAGGCCTTCCATAGCGGGGCGTGCCAGCCTTCCTGGCGCGATTCAGCCGGCCTCGGGAGGATCGTTGTCCTCGGATGTCTTGCTGTTCGTCTCGGGGCTGGGCGTGCCGAGCGAGAGTTGGCGGGTCATATCGTCGCTAAAGCCGCGCCCGCCCGGGGTTTTGCGCCGTCTAGGCCGCCCTTTTTGGCCGTCAGCTTCCTTGGCCTGTTTGTACCGGTTGAAATCTACGACTTCGCCCATTGCTCCAACGATTGTACGCGTTGCTTTTTCGTCGTTTGTTCAAAGGCCCTTTCGCACATAGATTAAAGCAAAGGGCCGGGCGCGCAACAACGCGGGACGATGAATCCGCGAAAAGGGAGGGCATCGAAGGTGCGCAAGCTGTTCTACGGGGTCATGGGCCTCGTCGCCCTGTTGATCGTTGCCGTCATTGCCGTTGCCCTTTTTGTCGACCTCAACCAGTACAAGGGCGAAATCGCGGCCGAGCTGGAGGCCGCGACAGGGCGCGAGGTAACGCTGGGCGGCGACATCCATGTGACGTTCTGGCCGTCCATCGGCGCGGCGATCGAGGATGTGGAAATCGCCAACGCGCCCGATGCATCCGACGAGCCGATGTTGCGCGCCGAGACGATCCAGGCGGTCGTCGCGATCACCCCGCTTCTGTCGGGCGAGGTGCAGGTCGAGAGTATCAGGATCGTCAACCCGGTCCTGTTGGTCGAAACCCTGGCCGACGGATCGAGCAATCTGACATTCGACGGTGGCGTCGGCGCGGCCGGCGGAACCGGCTCCGGTTCGTCGTCGGCGGGCGGCGCCCAAACGGAGGTGCGCATCGACGAGGTCGAGATCGTCGGCGGCACGGTGATCTATCGCGACCTCGCCGGCGGTGTCGACGAAACGATCGATGACATCGCGCTTGTCGCCCAGGCGCGGACGCTGCAGGGACCTTTTGAGGCCGACGGTCGCCTGACCGCGCGCGGCGTGACGACCAACTTCGCCGTTGATGTCGGCAGTTTGTCGCGACCCACGATCCCGGTCAGCCTCAGGCTGATCGAAGGTGATCAAGTCGCGCGCCTGACCTTCACCGGCAACCTGGAGGCGATCGACAGCGCGCCCAGGGCGTCCGGCAGCCTGATCGTGCAGGCCGACTCGCTGGCGGCGGCGCTGGCGCCGTTGGTGGCCGACTTGTCGCCGGCTGTCCGCGAGCTTGCCGATGACACGTTCGAACTGGATGCCCAGGTGTCGGCCAGCGGCGATGCCGTTAGCCTCGTTGATCTCGCGCTCGCGCTAGGCGATTTGCGGGCGACGGGTGATGCCGAGATTGCGTTGGGTGAGATCACGGCCGTGGATGTCGCGCTGAGCGCCAATCAGCTTGACGGTGATCGGCTCGCGGCGCTGTTCGCCGGTGAGCCCGATGCGCCGGCTGATGACGCGGACGGCGATACGCAGGCCGGCGGCAATGATACCGCAGGCGACGACGGTCAGACCGACGACAACCCCATAACGGGGCTGTCGGTAACGGCGGACATCCGGGTCGGCGCTGTGACTTATCGGGAAGGCGTTATCCGACAGGCGCACCTGATCGCACAGTTAGAGGAGGGTGTCATCGCCGTTCAGCAGCTCAGCGCGGGGCTGCCGGGCGGCACAAATGTTGCGGTGACCGGTGAAGTGGACAGCGACGTCGACCGGCCCGCGTTCCGCGGCCAGATGGAGCTGGCATCCGACAACATCCGCGCTGCCCTGGATTGGCTCCAGATCGAACTGCCGCAAATGGCCGCCGAACGTCTGCGGCGGGTCGACCTCTTCACCTCGTTCAGTGTAGAGCCGGGTGTCGTCGCGCTGGTCGATATGGATCTTAGCGTCGATTCCTCGCGCATGACCGGCAGCCTGGGCGCCGATTGGACCGACATACCGGCCATCACCGCGAATATCGCGCTCGATCGCATCAACCTGGACGCTTATCTCGTTGATCCGGCGACAGACGACGGTGCCGGTGATACGACAGACGGAGAGACGACGGGGGCCCCGCCGGAGACCGAGATCGGACCGGCGCTGCCGCCGATGCCGGAAATCAACGCGGACATCAAGGCGCGGGTCGGCGCGCTGACCTATAACGGTGTCGCCATCGACTCGCTGGTCCTGGACGGCACACTGATCGATCGCCGCATTGATCTCAGGAACTTCAGTGCCGATATCGCGGATGCCTCGGTCCGCGCCGCCGGTCTGATCGATCCGGCGACAACAGCGGTTTCGGTACGATATGCGATTGAAGCACCCAATGTCGGCGGGCTTGCGCGCCTGTTGGCCATCGACCTTCCGGTGTCGCCGGAGGATCTGGGCGCCACGAGCCTTGTCGGCAGCGTCGAGGGCGATACGGCGACGGCCGAGGTCAAACAGAGGCTGGAAACGGCGCTCGGCACAGCCTCGGCCGACGGTACGCTGCGTGACGTCTTGGGCACGCCCGGCTTCGACGGCCGGTTGGGTTTGCGCAGCGAGAGCTATCTGCGCCTGGTGCGGGCTTTTGGCGGCGATGCCGGCGGGGCGAGGGATTCGGCGATCGCCTTCGCGGCCGACATTGATACGGACGGTAACGAGGCGACGTTCAACGCGGTACTTGAGGCGGTCGAGGCGACCTTGCGGGCGAGCGGCAGCGTTGCCGGCATCGCCGCGGCGCCGAGCTATGACGTGCGCGCCAAACTTGAACACAGCGAGTTCGCGACGCTGATGGCGGCGGTCGGCGCGGTGGATTCGATGCAGCCGGTCGGCCCCCTTGATCTCACCATAACGGCTGAAGGCGATGCCTCCGCCGTATCCGGTCACCTGGTGTCGTCGACCATCGGGCCGTCGACGTTGAACGGCACGCTGGACGGCAACCTGGAAGGCGAGCGGCCGTACTTCAATCTCAGACTGGCCGGCGACAACCTGATCCTCGACCCCTTCCTGGCTGGTGGCACGGGAGGCACCGGCGGCCAAGCAAGCGGCGGTTCCGGCAGCGGAACGGCCGGCGGAACGGCCGGCGGAACGGGTAGCGAGGGTGGCGCGTCGCGCTGGTCGTCAGAGCCGCTCGACCTCGCAGCGCTGCGCAGCCTGGATGGCCGCGCCGAAATCACCGGCGCCAGCGCGACGTTGCAGGATCTCACACTCGACAATCCGGTTGTTGTCGCGACGTTGAATGACGGCGTGCTACGGCTGGAGCAGTTCCGAAGCGGCGTGTTCGGGGGGCAGATCGACGTGACGGGTCAGCTCAGCGATGGCTCGCCGAACACGATGACGGTCGACTTCGTCGCCAGCGATGTCGATGCCAGGCAACTGCTGATGCACTTCGCCGACAACGGCGATATCACCGGTCGGGTCTACTTGAAGGGCAATCTCAACGGATCCGGCGGCAGCGAACGCGCGTTGATCGAAAGCCTCGCCGGTAGCGGCGATCTCTCCATGATCGACGGCGTCATCGACGGTTTCGACTTGCCCAGGATCAGCGAGCGTTTGGACAACCTGGACAACGAGCTCGCCATCGCCGCGCTCATGGACGACGCTACCAGCGGCGGCCAGACCCGTTTCACCGAGGTCGAGGGCACGTTTGTCGTCGCCGACGGCATCGTGCGCTCCGACGATCTGCGCGCGATCATGGAAGCGGGCGCGGCCCGCTTCACGCTGCTGGCCGACTTGCCGCGCTGGCTGATCGACCTGGATGGGGTCATGGAGTTGACCGAACACGAGAACTCGCCGCGCATCCTGGTCGCGATCGACGGCCCGATCGACAATCCCAGCCGTGTCGTCGATACGCGTGAACTGCAGGCCTTTCTTGTCCAGCGCGCCGTCGAGACGGCGATACGCAAATACGGCGACGATGACGGCGGGACGGCCGGTCAGCTGCTGAACATACTGACCGGCAACCAGCCGGATGCGGATGCCAGCACACCGCCTGTGACAGGGGAGCCGGTCATCGAGGATGTCGAGGTGATCGAGGAGGCGCCGAGCCAAGAGCAGCCGGCGGAAGGCGCCGATCCGGCAAAGGACCAGCCGGTCGTTCAGCCGGAGCCGAAGCCCGAGCCGCCGCCGGAAGACCCAAAGAATCTGGAGGATCTAAACGCCGAGGATCTGCTGAACATTCTGACCGGCAACCAAGGTCAAACGGGCGGCGGCGACGAACAGACGGGGGAAACGCCTTCTGATGGGCAGCCGTCGCAAGAGGGCGGCAACCAGCCGCTCAACACCGAGACCCTCCTTAAAGACCTGTTGGAAGGCCTGGGCAACAACTAGCCATGTCGCCAGGGCATGCCAGCCATGCCGCTGGAGATTCGTCTGATGGTCGTATCGTGCTTGACGCTATCGCCAAAGGATGCAATTGAGAATGAGTTGCAATATCTAATCAATTGAGGCCACCTGGATGACATTCCGACGACGTGTTCTTGCTGCCGCCGTGCTGGGCAGTGTTCTGACGGCCGGCACCGCCGTGTCCGCCGAAGAGGTCAACGTCTACACCTCCCGCCACTACGACACCGATCTGGCGATCTACGATGCGTTCACCGAAGCGACCGGCATCGAGGTCAACCTGATCGAGGACAAGGCCGGCGCTTTGATCGAACGCATCAAGGCGGAAGGGGCGAACAGCCCGGCCGATATCCTGATCACCGTCGACGCGGCCAATCTTGCGGCCGCGTCGGAAGCGGGTTTCTTTCAGTCCGCCGATTCGGCGACGCTGGACGAGCGCGTGCCCGAAACGCTGCGCCATCCCGACGGCTACTGGTACGCGCTGACCAAGCGGGCGCGGATCATTATGTATCGCAAGGACGATGTCGATGTGACCGGACTTGAGCGCTATGAGGATCTTGCCGATCCGCGCTTTAACGACATGATCTGCATCCGCTCGTCCAGCAACGTCTACAACCAGTCGCTGGTCTCGTCGCTTATCGCCGTGAATGGATCAGAGGCGACGGAAGCCTGGGTCGACGGCGTCATCGAGAACTTCGCCCGCGACCCGCAGTCCAACGATACCGGCCAGATCAAGGCCGTGGTCGCCGGCGAATGCGATATTGCGGTCGCCAACACCTATTACTTGGCGCGGCTGCGCAGTTCCGACGACGCGGATGACCGCGCCATCGGCGAGGCGATTGCCGTGATCATGCCCAACCAGGAAGATCGCGGCACGCACATCAATGTCAGCGGCGCGGGCGTCTTGAAGAACGCGCCCAATCGCGACAACGCGGTCATGCTGCTGGAGTACCTGGTCAGCGACGACGCCCAGCGCGCCTTTGCCGAAGGCAACAACGAGTGGCCTTCCGTGGACGGCGTGCCGCATGCGGTGATCCTGGACGACCTCTATGGCGACTTCGTCGAGGACGATCTCAACCCGGCGCTCTATGGTGCGAACCGCGTCGAGGCCGTCGAATTGATGGAAGCGCGCGGCTGGGAGTAACGGGTTAAGGCCGCGCATATGCGAACGGATGGTCGCATGCCCAGGTGATGAAGAGTTGCGGGCAAGGGCTTCGGTGACGTGACGACTGGCGGACCGTTGGGCCCTTGCTCGCCGATGTTTATCGTCGGCGACATTCAGGCCTCCCTCGATCACTATGTCGGCCAACTCGGTTTCAATTGCCGCTACGCCGCGCCTGGAGAAGACCCGTTCTTTGCCATCGTCGGACGCGACAGCGCTCAGATTCTCCTCAAGGTGGTCAATGCTGAGATAAAGGCATTGCCCAATCGTGAACGCCACCCTTGGGCGGCCTGGGACGCTTTTCTATACGTCGCCGATCCGGACTCGCTTTATGCGGAATTCATTGAACGACAAGTCTGCATGGCGCGCTCGCTCGGCGTTACCGATGAAGGCCTGTTGGGATTCGAGATTGCGGATCCCGACGGCTATGTCTGCTTTTTCGGCCGTCCGACTTGAAGGCCGAACGAAAGGCTAGGGCCGCGACTTGGATGCCTGCGGGTTATCCGCCGTCATGCCCGGACGCGAGCGTCCGATCTGCCAGGACAGAAGAATGACCGGCAGGATGCCGGCGACGACGATGGCGAGCGCCGCCGTCGACGCCTCCGCCAGGCGCTCGTCCGACGCAAGGCGATAGACGCGGGTCGCCAGAGTCTCGAAGTTGAAGGGCCTCACAATAAGCGTCGCCGGCAGTTCCTTCATGACGTCGACGAAGACAAGCAGGATGCCGGTCAACAGGCTTGCGCGCAGCAGCGGTACATGGATCTTCACAAGCGTGGCGATGGGTCCGTGGCCCAGCGTACGCGCGGCGCCGTCCATGGATGGGGTGATCTTTGTCAGCCCCGCGTCGACCGAGTTGTAGGCGACGGCCAGGAACCGCACGACATAGGCGAACAGCAGGCCGGCAATCCCGCCGGTCAGCACCAGGCCGACGGAAACGCCGAAGAACTCGCGTGTCAGCCCGTCGAGCCAGTTGTCGAAAAGACCGAACGGAATGAGGATGCCGACGGCGATGACCGAGCCGGGTATGGCATATCCCATCGACGCAACGCGGGTCGCAAAACGCGCCAGCGGCGACGGGTTCAGCCGCGTGCCGTAGCCCAGGATCACGGCGGCGCCGACGGCAAGCACGGACGCTATGACCGCCACGGAGATACTGGAAAAAGCAAATCGCAGGAACCGGCTGTCGAAGAGTGGATCGCCGTCCCGGATCGCCATCTCCAAGAGAATGGCGCCCGGCAGCAGGAAACCGCAGAGGACCGGCAGGATGCACAAGACAAGCGCGAGCCAGGCGCGCGGGCCTTTGAGCGCATAGGTCGGCAGCGGCGTGAAGCGTCCGGTGGTGCTGTGATAGCGCGCCTCGCCGCGCGACAGCCGTTCGGCCAGCATGACCGCCATGACGAAGACCAGCAGGCAACAGGCGAGCTGCGCCGCGACGACGGGCGAGCCTTTCAGGAACCAGGTGCGGTAGATGCCGGTGGTGAACGTCTGGACGCCGAAGAAATCGACCGTGCCGAAATCGGCCAGTGTTTCCATCAAGGCCAGCGCCAGACCGGCGACGATGCCGGGACGCCCCATGCGCAGCGCGACCTTCCAGAAACTGCGCCATGGTCCGTAGCCCAGCGCCCGGCTTACCTCCAGCGCCGCCACCGACTGGTTCAGGAAGGCGGTGCGCGCCAGAAGGTAGACATAGGGGTAGAGCACCATGGCCAGCATGGCGATCGCACCGGGTAGCGAACGGATGTTCGGGAACCAGTAGTCGCGCCGGCCCCATTCGAAGAGTTCGCGCAGCCATGTCTGGATCGGACCGGCGTACTCCATGAGGTCGGTATAGACATAGGCCAGCACATAGGCCGGCACGGCAAAGGGCAAGAGCAGCGCCCATTCGACCACGCTGCGCCCGGGAAACCGGCACATGGTGACCAGCCAGGCGGCGCCGGTGCCGATCATGGTCACGAGTACGCCGACGCCGATCATCAAGATGATGGTGTTGATCACGTAGGCCGGCAGGACCGTACGCAGCAGGTTGACCCAAAGGCCTTCGCTGGGCGCGAAGATGTTGACGACCACAGCGGCGATGGGAAGCGCGACCGCGATAGAGATC
>JANQGO010000393.1 GCA_028277285.1 Alphaproteobacteria bacterium
ACCCGTCCGCTTAATCGCCATCTATGCAACTCCCACCGTTCAAACTAAGAGAATCACAGCAAACAACCATTACGCAACAGGCCCTCAAGGGGCGAGGGAAACCAGCAAAACAGGACCGACCTCGATCGACTAGACGCCGCGGTTGAAGCCACCATCCGCCAGGATGTTCTGGCCGGTGATGTAGGCGCTGTCGTCCGACAACAGAAACGCAGCAACGCGGGCCAGTTCGTCCGGATCGACCGGACGCTTCATGGGGACGGCGTCGAGCTGCGCTTGTTTCCAGTCGATGTTGCTGACCAGACCCGGCGAGAGGGTGTTCATGCGAATGCCGTCGCGGGCATGGCGGTCGGCGTAGAGCTTGACGTAGCCGTCGAGCGCGCGGCGCATGGTCGACGAACTGGGATAGGCCTGATGCGGCTCCTTGGAGATCATCGCCGAGATGTTGACGACCGCGCCGGCGCCCTGCGCTTTCATGACCGGCGTCACGAGCCGGGCCAGGCGCACGACGTTCATGAACTGCAGGTCGAACATGTCGAGCCAGAAGGCGTCGTCATAGTCGACAACACTGGCGCTGCGCGTGCTGTCGAAGAACGACCCGTCATAGCCGCCGTTGTCGCGCGAGAGCCCGGTGTTGGCGACGACCGCGTCGATCCGGCCGAGGTGTTCGTGGGCGCCTGCGACAAACGCTTCGAGATCATCGGCGTTCGTCACGTCGCCTTGAAACGCCATGGCATCGACCTCGCCCGCCACATCGTGCACGGCCTGCGACCGCGCCATGATGGCCAGCCGGTAACCGCGCCGCGCGAGCTCGCGAACGCAGGCTGCGCCGATACCCTTGCTGGCCGCCGTGACAATGGCCGTCGGTTGCGGATCCTCCGCCATCTCAGACCTCGGCGCGCGGCAGGGGCGCCTTGCCGCGGATCATGTCCGCAGCCTTCTCGGCAATCATGACGGTCGGCGCGTTGGTGTTGCCCGTCACCAGGACCGGCATCACCGAGGCATCGACGACGCGCAACCCCTCGACACCGCGTACCCGAAGGTCGGCGTCGACGACCGCCATGGGATCGCTGTCGATGCCCATCTTGCAGGTGCCGACCGGGTGATAGCCGGACTGCGCGCCGCGCGCGACACCCTCCAGGATTTCCGCATCCGTCGTGCGGTGGGCACCCGGCGCAATCTCATCGCCCCTGAAGGGATCGAAGGCCGGCTGGCTGACGATCTCGCGCGCCCACTTGACCGCATCGACAAACTCCCGCCGGTCGCGCGCCTCGGTCAGATAGTTCGGCTCGATCACCGGGTGATCACCCGGATCGGTCGACCGGAGCTTGATCCAGCCGCGCGCTTCCGGTCGCATCTGGTTGACGTCGAGCTGAAAGCCGGAAAGCGCCTTCTTGGTGTTCGTGCGCAAGTCCTCCTCGATCACCATGGGCGTGAAGAAGACCTGAAAGGTCGGCACGTCCGGATCGTCACCGCCGTGGGAAAACGCGCCGGCGGACCAGAACGCGTTGCCGCCCGGCCCCAGCTTGCCGCCGGAAAGGAAATAGGCCGCGCCAAGCCACAACGCGCGATGCGGCCTCTGCCAGCGATCGTATGTCGCGTCGGGGTCCGAACACTTGAACTGCACGGGAATGTTCAGATGGTCCTGAAGGTTCTGCCCGACGCCGGGCAGGTCGGCGACAACGTCGATACCGAGGGCGCGCAGATCGTCGGCCGGCCCGACACCCGACAGCATCAGGAGCTGGGGCGAGCCGATGGCGCCTTGCGCGACGATGATCTCGCGCCCGGCGCGCGCTGTGCGGTCCCGCCCGTCGCGCTTATAGGACACACCCGCCGCGCGTTTGCCGTCCCACAAAAGCGACGTGACGAACGACCCGGTCTCGACCGTGAGGTTCGTGCGGTCAGCGGCGGCGCCCAGGAAACAACGCGCAACGCTGGAGCGTTTGCCGCCGTGCACGGTGAAGTCCAGCAAGCCGGCGCCGACCTGACCGGCGCCGTTGAAATCGGGGTTCTCCGGCAGACCGGACTGCAGACACGCCGCGACGAACGCATGATCGATCGGCTGCGGGTTGCCGGCGGGTCCGGTCAGCAGCGGCCCGGAATCGCCGCGGTAGAGGTCGCCGCCGACGGACCGTGTCTCCGAGCGTTTGAAGTAAGGCAGCACGTCGGCATAGGCCCAGCCGTCCAGGCCCAGTTGGCGCCAGCCGTCATAGTCGCGGGCATTGCCGCGGATATAGATCATGCCGTTGATCGCGCTCGACCCGCCGAGGCCACGGCCGCGTGGCCAGTTGATGCGCCGACCGCCAAGGTGCGGCTGGGGTTCGGTGTAGTAACGCCAGTCGAACTTCGGATGGCCGAACGCAAGCGCGTTGGCGGCGGGCATGTAGACACGGAAGTCCTTGTTGTTGGTGCCCGCCTCCAGGACGAGCACGCTGACATCCGGGTCCTCCGACAGGCGGCTTGCCAGAACGCTGCCGGCCGATCCGCTGCCGACAATGATGTAGTCGTAATCGCCTGGCTGAACCATCACCCTACCCCGCCGTTCGGGCGCCATCTTGGCCTGCCGCCATGGCGTGCCGTCAAGCGAAACCACGCGCCTGGAATCGTCCCACCAGCTTCGGCTAAGGTAGCGCCGCAACCAGGGAGCGAAGCGGCCATGCCCGGCACCAAGGAAATCATCAAGACCACCTGCCCGCGCGACTGCTATGACGGCTGCGGCATTGCCGTCATCAAACGCGACGGCAAGATCCGGCGCGTGCTGGGCGACCCCGACCACCCGACCTCTCGTGGCGCGCTGTGCGGCAAGTGCGCGGTCGCCTATAACGGTGTGTGGCTGGATGAGAACGCCCGCCTCCTGCAGCCGCTGCGCCGCACCGGTCCCAAGGGTTCGGGTCAGTTCGAGGCGATCACGTGGGACGAAGCGCTCTCGACGATCGCCGGCAAGCTCCAGGCCATCGCTGACGAGCATGGCGCCGACAAGATCGTCCACACCCACTACACCGGCACGTGTTCGGCGCTCGCCTATGGCTTCCCGTCGCGGTTCTTCAGCCGCCTGGGCGCGACCGAGGTCGAGCCGGACACCATCTGCAACAACGCCGGCCACGTCGCCTGGGGTTATGTGTTCGGCGACAGCCATGCCGGCTTCGATCCGCGCACGGCGCGTGATTCCGAATGCATCCTGGTCTGGGGCGCCAATCCCTCCCACAGCGCGCCGCACGCCCACAAACACTGGCTGAAGGAAAACCAGGCCGAGGTGATCGTCGTCGATCCCGTGCGCCATGAAACCGCCGAGGCGGCCGATCTGTTCCTGCAGCCCCTCCCCGGCACCGATGCCGCGCTTGCCTTCGCCATGCTGCACGTCATGCGCCGCAACGGCCACTTCGACGACGACTACATCGCCGGTCATGTCCTGGGCTACGACGAGGTCGCACCGCTCCTGGACACCTGCACGCCCGAATGGGGCGAACAACAGACCGGCGTGCCCGCCGCCATGATCGAACGCGCGGCCAACGCCTATGGCACCGGCCCCTCCCTGCTATGGCTCGGCCAGGGCCTGCAGCGCCAGCCCGAAGGCGGCAACATCTTTCGCACGCTCGCCATGCTGCCGGCCTTTACCGGCAACATCGGCAAGCCCGGCGCCGGCTTCTATTACCTGAACGACAGCTTCGGCATCGCCAGCCGAAAGGGCGGCGCGCCCGCCTATGAAGCGCCGTCATCCGATGATCCGGGACCGCCATCGATCAGCCAGATGGACGTGCCCGATCTCCTGCAATCGCCCGACACCTTCCGCGCCTACATGGTGTGGAACTGCAATCCCGTCGCATCCAATCCGGAACAGGCGAAGATGCGGCGCGGGCTTGAACGCGACGATCTCTTCACCGTCGTCATCGACTGCTTCCAGACCGATACCGCCGACTACGCCGATATCGTGCTGCCGGCGGCGAGCTTTCTGGAGTTCGACGATCTCGCTTCGTCCTACTTCCACTTCACCTACGGCGCCCTGGTGAAGTGCCAGGAACCGATGGGCGAGAGCCTGCCCAACCAGGAGATCTTCCGCCGTCTGTCACGCGCCATGGGTTTTGAAGAGAAACATCTCTACGAAGACGACCAGTCGGTGATCGACAAGACATTGACGTACGCCGACCTCGGCGTCGACTGGGAGACGCTGAAGCAAAAGGGTTGGGTTAGCCTGGGCGACGAGCCGATCGTGCTGTGGTCCGAAGGCACCTTCCCAACACCGTCGGGCAAGATCGAGATCGCCAGCGCGCAGGCCGAAGCCGACGGCCACCCGCGCGTTCCCCAGCCGACGGTCGACCCACGGCCGGCCGACGGCCGCTTTCGCCTGCTGTCGCCGGCCGACAAGTGGCTGATGAACTCCAGCTACGGCAACGACCCGCGCGTCGACGAGTTGATGGGCAGACCACAGGTCACCATCCACCCCGA
This sequence comes from Alphaproteobacteria bacterium, assembly GCA_028277285.1. Taxonomy (GTDB): domain Bacteria; phylum Pseudomonadota; class Alphaproteobacteria; order SP197; family SP197; genus JANQGO01. The sequence continues at coordinate 4,441 of JANQGO010000393.1, forward strand.
CGACGCCGGCGCCCTCGATATCGCCGACGGCACCGAAGTCTCCCTCAGCAACGACGCCGGCAGCCTCACCTTCACCGCGCGCATCGCCGACGACATTCCGCCCGGCACATTGCTGACCCACAAGAGCCGCTGGCCCAAGGTCCGCGGCGGCGGCGTTGACGGTGGCGGTGCCAATGTCAACCTGCTGCACATCCCCCAAAAGACCGACATGGGCGAGAGCACCAGCGTGCACGGGACGGAGGTGACTCTTACACTTACCTAGCAAGAGATTGGACTATCCCAAATAGATACTAACAGCCGTTGACACAACCTCAGGTTTGACAGTTAGAATAAATTCGACCTGTAGAAGGACTTTGGAATGGAACTTCCAGTCTTCTTAAAGTCGGGGGAAGTTGCGCGGCTGTTTCCGGTCATCTCGGAGACAGGAAAAGAACAGCGTGCTGCATCAATTCTTCTCGCCGTTCTTTCTGCAGTGCCAAGCTACGCCGATGCAGTTCTTGGAAGAGTCGGTCAGAGGATTAGCTCGCGCACAACCATCAACACATTCACAGAAGTCGTTTTTAAGAACGACGACAAAGCAAGCCGGCAAGATAGGCCAGATGGCCTGATTGAGATTGAGCGTTCCAACCGCAAATGGAACGCACTAATCGAAACTAAAGTTGGCAACAACCGGTTGTCTGACGAACAGATCGAGCGGTACCTGCGGTTGGCGAAAGAGAACTCCATCGATGCGGTGATCACCATATCCAACGAATTTGCAGCCTTACCTCATCATCATCCGATCGCTGTTCAGCGGGCGTTAACGAAGAAAGTCGATCTTCTCCATTTCTCGTGGGCTTCACTTCTTACAGAAGCAATTCTCTTGCACGAGAGATCAGCAATCTCAGATTCTGAACAGGCTTTTCTTCTAAGAGAGTTTGTCCGGTTCTTCTCACATGCGTCTGCTGGCGTCGCCCGATACACCTCCATGCCGAAGGAGTGGAGTACAGCAGTCGACCGGATTCACGCGGGTGGCACCATTCCGAAACATGAGCTAGCTCAAGACGTAATTGGTGGATGGCACCAAGAGCTACGCGATTTGGTCCTCTACATGAGCCGCGTCATTGGAAGGCCGGTGACGATCAAGCTCTCTCGCAATGAAGCGAGCGATGCTGAGCGTCATTTGAACGAAGACATCGAGAAACTATGCAGACATAGTCTGATGGAAGCGCGCCTTCAGATTCCGAATGCGGCATCAGATCTCCATATCGTCGCAGACTTGAGAAGCAGAACGCTTCGAATTTCAATGAGATTGGATGCCCCAAGAGACAAGAAGTCTGGCAAGGCAAGGCTTAACTGGCTTCTGAGGCAGCTCAGCAAAGTCGCAGACCGCAATCACGTATCGGTTGGTTTGGTTTGGTCGTCGCGTGCGGCGACTTCGATCTATCCGCTCGATGAACTGATCGACAATCCAGAGGTTGCCGACGGATCGAGACCTGGCTCTGAGATACGAGCATTTGACATTGTCCTCGCGAGTGCGAGTGCACGATGGTTTTCAGGACGACGGACTTTCATCGAGGATCTCGAGCTACTAGCGCCGGGTTTCTATGAGTCGATTGGTCAACACTTGAGAAGTTGGCAACCGAAACCACCGAAGCCGAAACACTCAGTTATGGAACAAGAAGTCGAGCCATCGAACAGCGGTCCCGATCCTGACACACCGAAGCCTGTTCACGAGGTTCGACCGCTCGCTCACGCGGGTAATGCGCATTCTGACTTGCTCGAGATTCCGGACTATCTAAGGCGGGGCGTCTTATCTAACCCCCAACGATAACGCGCAGTTCCGCAAGGAAAGCACCTACCCCAACCTTTTCCTGGCACCGGCCGGGCGGGTTCGGCATGATCGCGGCGCTATGACAACGCGCACCACGGCGACCCACTGGGGATACTACGAGCACGAGAGCGGCGAGGACGGGCCGGTCATTCGTCCGCTCGCCGACGACCCCGATCCGCCGCTGATCGGCAACACGCTGAAGGACATGCTGGGGAAGCGCGCGCGCATCGCGACGCCGCTCGTGCGCAGCAGCTATCTG
>JANQGO010000454.1 GCA_028277285.1 Alphaproteobacteria bacterium
GCGGCGATGGCGGAGCTTGGCCTGCGCGGCAACGCGACAACCGGCCCCGACGGATTCACGACAACCATCGGCCCATACTGGGATGACGAGGAGATGGCGCGCTTGCTTGACGCGGCAAGGTCCGTTGCCGCGTCAAGCCACGCCATGTAACCCGCCTCAGCCCGGGAAGGCTTCCGCGTCCTTGTAGGGGAACCACCAGAAGTCCGCGGGCTTGTCCTCGTGGTCGATCATCGAGAGCTTGGAATGGCGGAACTGGTCGAGGCCCTCCGCGCCCAACTGACGGCCGGTGCCCGACATCTTGCGCCCGCCGAAGGGGCCGGCGTCGTTGTCGAGCAGGGCGCTGCAGTTGATCCAGGTCATGCCGGCCTCAAGCTCCTCGATGCCGCGCATGGTCTCGTGCAGGTCGGCCGTATAGAGGAACGAGCCCAGGCCGTACTTCGAGTTGTTGGCGTGCTCCAACGCCTCGTCGAAGCTGCCGACACGGCAGATCGGCATGACCGGACCGAAGCTCTCGTTGTTCATGATCTCCATATCGGGCGTGCACTCGGTCAGGATCGTCGTCTCGCAGAAAAAGCCGCGGTTGAACCCGTCGGGCCGGCCGCCGCCCAGGGCGACCTTGGCGCCTTCGTCGACGGCGCGCGCCAGCATCGCCTCATAACGGTCGCGCTCGCGCAGGGCCGCCATCGGTCCCATGTCGATCTTGTCGAGGCCGTTGCCGATCCGAAGTTTCTTGGTCAGCTTGACGGCCTCGTCGACAAAGGCGTCATGAACCTGGTCGTGGACATAGAACCGTTCGGCCGCGGCGCACACCTGGCCACAGTTGAGATAGGCGCCGAACACCGCGCCCTGGACGGCCATGTCCAGATTGGCCGATGGCATGACCATGAACGGGTCGTTGCCGGAGGCTTCGATCAAGCAGCGCTTGAACGTGGTGCCGCACGTCTCCGACACCGCCTGGCCGGCGCCGATCGAGCCGGTGAAGGCAACGCCGTCGATGCCATCGTGACCGACCAGGTGCTTGCCCACCTCAACGGCGCCGGTGACGCACTGCACCAGGCCCTTGGGCAGATGGTCGAAACACTCCATCATCATCAGCGAGGAGAAGCTGGTCAGGTCCGACGGTTTCAGGATCACCGCGTTGCCGGCCGCCAACGCCGCGCCCGCTTCCCAGCCGAACAGCACATAGGGGAAGTTGAAGGGCAGGATGATGCCGACGACACCGAGCGGATGTTTGGTAACAATATGCATCTGACCGTCGGCGACCGGACCGACCACGCGGCCGTTTTCGTGGCGGGCAGCCTCGGCATAGTAGTCAAACGCGGTCGCGGTCCATTCGACCTCGTCTGCGGATTCTTTGTAGGGCTTACCCATCTCGCGGGTCAGCGCCTCGGCAAGCTTGGGCGAGAGTTCACGGAAGCGGCGCGCGACCTCGTGAAGCTCCTCGCTGCGCTTCAGCATGTTGATGCTGTTCCACTCTTTTTGGGCCCGCTGCCCGTTCGCGACGGCTTCGTCGACCTCCTCGATCTTGGCCATGGCGACCTCGCCGTTGACCTCTTCGGTGGCGGGGTCGATGGCGTCCACACCGTCGGACGCGGCGCTCTTGCGGAAGCTGCCGTCCAGATAGATCGAACCGCTAAGCTGCTTGAAGGTATCGATAACGGTCATCGTGCTCTCCCTCGTTTCGGGCGCGGTCGCCGCGCGCTTTTTTCGCCGTGCCAAACGATATGAGGCGAGCGCTGGCGTGACAACGGGTTTCGCCAGGGCCTAAGCTGATTTCCAACACAATTCGGGGAGATCCAACCATGGCGACCGAACTCCAGGTTGCAGCGCGCGCGCTCTATGACGACGCCCTGATCTGGGACGACCATTCGGGCTTCGGCCCCGATCCGTCGGTCGATCTCAACAAACTCTCGATCTGGAAGGACGCGGGCATCAACTATCTCTCGATCGATGTCGGCTATGACCGCATGGATTGGCGCGACACCGTCAAGTCGCTGGCCGCCTTCCGGCGCTGGATCAAGGCAAGCGACGGTTACGAACTTGTCGGCACCGTCGATGAGATCGAAGCGGCGCGAAGGGCCGGCAAGATGGCCTGTACCTTCGATCTGGAGGGCATGAACGCGCTCGACGGATCGGTCGACATGGTCGAATTCTACTACGACCTCGGCGTGCGCCAGATGCTGTTCGCCTACAACAAGAACAATGCGGCCGGCGGCGGCTGCCACGATGAGGATACAGGCCTGACGACGTTCGGCCGTGAGGTCGTCGCCGAGATGAACCGGGTCGGCATGGTCATCGATTGTTCACATTGCGCCTATACGACCAGCATGGAAGCGATGGAGTTGTCGTCGGCGCCGACCATCTTCTCCCACTCCAACGCGCGGGCGCTACGCGATCACGAACGCAACATCACCGACGATCAGGCCAAGGCCTGTGCCGCCACGGGCGGCGTGATCGGCGTCGTCAGCCTGGACCTCTTCATGACCGACGGCGAGGCGACTGAGGAAATCCTGGCCGACCACATCGATCACTACGTCAACCTGGTCGGCGCGGAGCATGTCGGTATCGGGCTGGACTATGCCTGGGACGACGACGCGAACGATGACGGCGGCAACGAGTTGGCCGAGACCATCGCCAAGAACCGCGACTATTGGCCCGCGCGTCAATACCCCGACCGGCCGGTTCGCTTCCTGCCGCCCGACTGTCTGCCGCGCCTGACCGAGATCCTGCTGGAGCGCCAGTATGCCGAGAACGATGTGCGCGCCATTCTGGGCGGCAACTTCATGCGCGTCGCCCGGCAGGTGTGGACGTGACGGGCCGCGCGCTGAACGGCTATAGCGACGTCATTTCCGTCGCGCCCGGCGGACGCATCGTCTTCTACGTTAGCTGCGAAGGGTACGAGACCTACGATGCCCGTATCGTCCGGCTGATCTGTGCGGACGACAATCCCAAGGGCGCGCCGTTTCATGCTGAGCTGGTCAAGACGCCGTGCAACGGCAGCCACCCAGGCCATCACCAGATCATTCACGCGGGCTCTCACGGCGTCGTCGATCCGGCGCCCGACTTCATGGGGCCCGACGGCTTCACCTTGCAGGCGTTGGTCATGCCGACGAAACCGGGCGGTCGCAAGCAGGGATTGCTCGGCACCTGGTCGGAAAGCGGACAGACCGGTGCCAGCATGATCCTGGCCGAAGACGGTTCACTCGGCTTCGTCGCCGGCGATGGCGGTAAGAGCGCCATGGTCAGCACCGGCGTGCCGTTGTCGCGCCGGGCCTGGTACCGGGTTGCCGCGGTGTTCGATGCCGCCAGCCAGACGGTGACGCTTCACCAGGAGCCGCTTAATGATGGTGGCGAGCCGCATGCGACGACGGCACCACTGGCGCTACAGCCTGCGCCGACGGCTGGAAAGTTCCTGATGGCGGCCTGGCACCACGGCCACCCGGATGGGCGAGGCTATCACGCCGGATGTTTTAACGGTCGCCTCGAAGCGCCAAGAGTTTCGGCGCAGCCCCTGGAGGCTGACGACCTGGTGCGCGTTGCCGAAGATATGCCGGACAGCGTGATCGCAATTTGGGATTTTTCCCTCAACATCGACGGCGAGAGGCTGACGGATGTGTCGGGCAACGGGCATCACGGGGAGACCGTTCATCTGCCGCAGCGCGGCATGCGCGGCGCCGGGTGGAGCGGCCGGGAGATGTGCTGGCGCCATGCGCCCGGTGAGTACGGCGCGATCCACTTCCATGACGATGACGTCTATGACTCCAATTGGCGCGAGAGTTTCGCGTGGACGGTGCCTGAGGGCACCCGAAGCGGCGTTTACGCCGCCCACGTGACGGCCGGCGACCACGAGGAGTTCATGCCGTTTTGTGTGCGCCCGCCGAAGGGTACGGCGACGGCGGATGTCTGCTTCCTGTATCCGACCGGTACCTACATGGCCTATGCCAATTCCGGGCGGCACTTCCGCAACGACACGGTGGAGATGAAGCAGTTCCGCGCGACCACCATGACCACTGCCGACTGTTTCCTGCAGGAACACACGGAATACGGCCTTTCGACCTACGACACCCATTCCGACGGCAGCGGTGTCAGCGTCTCGTCACGGCTCCGGCCGATCCTCAACATGCGCCCGAAGGTGCGTGTCTGGGGTCTCGCCGCCGATACCCACATCACGTCCTGGCTGGAAAATGACGGGCAGGCCTATGACGTCGTCAGCGATGAAGACCTGCACGCCGAAGGTCTCGAGCTTCTGTCGCGCTACCGGGTCGTCATCACCGGCACCCATCCCGAATACCACACCACCGAGATGCTCGACGCGCTCGCGGCCTATACGCGGTCCGGCGGACGGCTGATCTATACGGGTGCCAACGGTTTCTACTGGCGCATCGCCTATCACCCCGAAAAGCCTGGCGTCATCGAGTGCCGCAAGACCGAAGGCGGCACCCGTTCCTGGGTCAGCGAAGCCGGCGAATCCTTCATGAGTTTCACCGGCGAATACGGCGGCCTGTGGCGGCGCTCCGGCCGCACGCCCCAGGAACTGACCGGCATCGGTTTCACCGCCCAGGGTTTCGACTGGTCGTCGTGGTACGAACGCCGGCCCGGCAGCTTCGACGCACGAGCCGCCTTCATCTTCGACGGCATCGGTGACAACGAAAAGATCGGCGACTTCGGTCTGGTCGGCGGCGGTGCGGCGGGCCTCGAGCTCGACCGTTGCGACTATGCCTTGGGATCGCCGCCGCACACCCTGGTGCTGGCGTCCTCGACCGGCCACAGCGAGGGCATGCTGGTGGTGATCGAGGAACTGACCTCGAACCAGCCGGTCATCGGACCCAACCATCCGAAGGTGCACGCCGATATGACCTTCTTCGAGCTGGATGGCGGCGGCGCCGTCTTTTCCACCGGCTCGATCGCCTGGGCAGGCAGCCTGCCGATCAACGGCTTCGACAACAACGTCGCCACCATCATGCGCAATGTGTTGAAGCGTTTCCTCGACCCCGAACCCTTCACCGGCTTCGACGCCTCGGCGCCGGCCAGCCGGCCGATGGCGTGAGGGCGGCCATGACGTCCATCGACAGCCTCGAAACCATCGTCAGCCACGGCCTGTGCATCGGCTGCGGTCTGTGTGAAAGCATCGCCGGCGCCGACAAGATCGACATGGCGATCACGTCTTATGGCCAGATGCGGCCGCAGGTGAAGCAGGCGCTCGCCGACGACACCATCGAGACGATCAAGGCAGTCTGTCCTGGTGTCCTTGTCAATGGTCCGGACCCGGCCAACGCCGGTGAGCACGGCGTCATGCACGACGTCTGGGGGCCCATCCGCACGATGACACGCGGCTGGTCGACGGACGAGGATCTCCGGTTTCGCTCCGCCGCGGGCGGCGCCATGACGGCGCTCGGCTGCTACATGCTGGAGAAGGGTTTGGTCGACGCGGTCGTCCATGTGCGAGCGTCGACCACAAGCCCGATGGAGACGGACGCGCTGGTCAGCCGCACGCCCGACGAGGTGCGCTCGGGCGCCCAGTCGCGCTATGGCCCCGCCGCACCGCTGCGCCACGTCAAACAACTGTTGGACGATGGCCTGACCTTCGCCGTGCTCGGCAAACCTTGCGACTGCGCGGCGATCCGCAATCTCGGCGCGGTCGATCCGCGGGTCGAGAAACAGATCCCCTACCTCGTCACCATCTTCTGCGGCGGCGTGCCGACGCGCCATACGGCGAGCAAGATCGTCAGCTACCATGGTCTCGACGATGATGATGTCGAGATCTTTCGCTGGCGCGGCAACGGCTGGCCCGGTCCGACGCATATCGAGACGACGGACGGCAAGGCCTATGACCTGACCTATGACAAGGTCTGGTACAGCGACGATGTGCCGTGGACCTATGACATCCAGTTCCGTTGCAAGATCTGTCCCGACGCCATCGGCGAACTGGCCGATGTCAGTTGCCCGGACTCCTGGGTCATGGTCGACGACAAGCCGATCCACGAGGAGGCGCCCGGCGCGAACCTCTTCATCGCGCGTACCAAGGCGGGCGAGGATCTGGTCGCCGCGGCCATCGCCGACGGCGCCATCGCGGTCGAACCGTTCACGGTCGGCGAACTCGACCTGCAGCATGCCGATCATGTGACGCGCAAGATCGAGAATCCGGCCCGGGTCCGCGGTATCGAGAAGGAAGGCGAGCCGGCGCCCCGGTTCACGCGTTTCCGCAGCGCCCGCATGGCGGAGATGGCCGGTGCCGACGGCGATCGTGCCGCCGAGGAGGGCATGCGCCAACGCATCCGCCGCGGCGCCAACCGCGAACCCCTGACATGATGGACGCCGGGCGGGCGCGGTGACACGATCTGCGCGGTTGCTAGGGCGGCTGCTTTTGGAGAAGGACACAACATGGCTCGTATCGCCGTCGGCGGCTTTCAGCACGAAACCAACACGTTCTCGCCGACCCTGGCGACGCTCGAGGAGTTCGAGAAACACGACGGCTGGCCCGGCCTTTCCCGAGGCGAGGCGATGTTTGACGCGGTCGCCGGCATCAACATCCCGATCGAGGGGTTCATCCAGGCGGCCCGGGACGACGGCCACGATCTCGTGCCGCTGGCTTGGGGGTCGGCCGAGCCGTCGTCTTATGTGACGGAAGAGGCGTTCGAGACGATTACCGGCATGCTGTGCGAGGACCTGGCGGCGAAGGGTCCGTTCGACGCGGTCTATCTTGACCTGCACGGCGCCATGGCGGTCGAGCATCACGAGGACGGTGAGGGCGAGACCTTGGCGCGCGTACGCGACGTCGTCGGCTTCGACATTCCCGTCGTCAACAGCCTGGACCTGCACGCCAACGTCACCGAACGCATGGTGCAGATGTCGTCAGTCATGACGATCTTCCGCACCTATCCGCATATCGACATGGACGTGACGGCGGTGCGCGTCTACCGCCAGCTGCAGCGCATACTGGCCGGCGAGACCATGGCGAAAGCATTCCGCAAGTCGCCGTTTCTGGTGCCGTTGACGGCGCAGTGGACGGATGCGCCGCCCAACCGGGCACTCTACGACATGGTGATGGCCGAAGAACTCGACGGTGTTGCCAATGTTGATCTGGCGCTCGCCTTTCCGCCGGCCGATATCCACGACTGCGGACCGGCGGTCGTCGCCTATGACCCCGATCCCGAACGGGCGAACGCGGTCGCCGATCGCGTCATCGGCGCGTTCATTGATGCGGAATCAGATTTCGACAATGCTTTGTTGTCGCCGGACGACGCGGTCCAGCGCGCCATGGGGCATGGCGCGGGACCGGTCGTGCTTGCCGATGCGCAAGACAATCCCGGCGCCGGCGGCACGTCGGATACGGTTGGCGTACTCGTAGCGCTGGTCCGCAACGGCGCGCAGAAGGCATCGATCGCGCTTCTGAACGATCCCGAGGTCGCCATGATGGCGCACCAGGCCGGTGAAGGTTCCGTGCTGAGCGTCGATCTGGGCGGCAAGTCCGGTCAGGACGGCCAGGCGCCTTTCAACGGCGACTTCCGGGTTGAACGGTTGGGCGACGGCGTCTTCGAGTGCACCGGCGAAATGTATCGCGGCGTGACGACCAATCTGGGGCCGATGGCGCTCCTGAAGGTCGCCGGTGCCGACTGTGATGTCAGCGTGGTCGTATCGTCGAACCGGTTCCAGAACCTGGATCAGGCGTGTTTCCGCCATATCGGAGTCGAGCCGACAGAGCAGCAGATTCTGGTCGTGAAGAGCACGGTCCATTACCGCGCCGACTATGACCCGATCGCTGCCGAGACCCTGACGGTCGAGGCGCCGGGCGCCCATCCCTGCCGGCTCGTCGGGCTGCCCTACAAACACTTGCGCGAAGGCGTGAGGCTGGAGCCGATGGGGCCGGAGCACCAGGTGTCATAGCACCGAGAAAGGGGAGGAGACCCATGTCCAAGACCATCATCGTCACCGGTGCCAGCCGCGGTATCGGTGCCGCGATTGCGACGGGCGCGGGCGAACGGGGCTGGCGCGTCTGCGTCAACTACAACAGTTCGCCCGACAAAGCGGATGAGGTCGCGGCCGCGGTCGAAGCCGCCGGCGGTGAAGCCATGACGTTCAAGGCCAGCATGGGTGTCGAGGACGAACTGGTCGCCATGTACAAGGCGGTCGACGACAATTGGGGCAGCCTGGATGGCGTGTGCAACAACGCGGGCATCGACCACGAAGCCGACTTCGCCGAGACGACGTGGGAGAACTATCTGAAGGTCTTCGACGTCAATATCCTGGGCCTGATGGCCAGTTGCCGCGAGGCGATCCGCCGCATGGCGACATCGAAGGGTGGCAGTGGCGGGTCGATCGTCAATATCGGGTCGATTTCGGCGCGCACCGGCGGTCTGCCCGGCGACGTCATCTATACGGCGACCAAGGGCGCGGTCGATTCGTTTACGCTTGGCCTGGCCAAGGAAGTCGGGCCCGACGGCATCCGCGTCACCTGTGTCCGGCCGGGCGTAATCCGAACGGATATCTTCTCCGGCAACGAGTTTGGGCTTGAAAAAGTCGAGGAACTCGCCCGCACCAATTCGCCGATGCAGCGTATCGGCGAACCCAGCGAAGTCGCCGCGATGGCGCTGTTTTTGCTGTCCGACGAGGCGTCGTTCTGCACCGGCATGGCCTATGACGTGAACGGCGGGCGCTAGAGCAGATCCCACTTGGCTTGAATCGCTTGGCGATCCAAACCAAGTTGGTGAATCTGCTCTAACTATTTGATGTAGAGCGGATTCACGGGCCCAGATAGAACCGCTTGGCGGTTCTATCTGGGCTCGATCCGCTCTAACCGGCGCCCGGGTCTGTCGCGGGGCAGGGCCGGGAGCGACTATCACACTGACACCAATGTATAATTGACCTCGACCGGCGTGCCGGACATGGTGTTAGAGACTATTGTGAGTTCAGCTCACATCAGACCCATGGCTATTGAGAAGAAGATGATCAAAAAAAGCCTGCTAGGGGCCATGCTCGTAACCGCCGCCGGGGCACTGGCGGCATGTCAGTCGTCGCCGGGCGACACGCCGCCGATCGGCCAGTTCTATGCCGGCGATGACGGTACGGACACCGTCGGCTTGTTCGAGCAGGGTTTCGACCAAGCGGTCGATGATCCCGCCGAGACGATCTTCATCATCTACAATCACGGCACCTATTGGGGCGCCGGCTACGAAGACTGTTATCCCGGCACCATGCCGAGCTTCGTGCGGCGCTGGGGCGAGTACGGCATCGACGGTCGCGACGTTACCGTGTTCTACCTGTGCACCCAGGTGACCGAGAAACGTTTTGTCCTGGGCCGCCAGCGTTCGGAAGAGAACGAAGCGCTGCTCGACCGCCTGGCCGTTCTGGGCGTGCCACGCCAGCACATTTTCGTCTTCGGTCATTCCGGCGGTGCGAGTGCGGCCTTGCTGACCGCCGAGCGGGCGCAGGAAAAGTTCAACGCCGCGGTTGTCAGCGCCCCCGGCTATGGCTTTGCGTATCTGGAAGCAGAAGGCGAGTCGGCCAACTGGCTCGACTTGGAGTACGACAAGTGGCGCAGCCGTCTGGCCACCGCCGACGACATGCAGGCGCTGGTCTATGTCTATGAAGGCGACATCATTACGCCGCCGGCGCAGGCGCTGTTTCTGCGCGACCACCCGGGCGTCAGGATGATCCAGATCCAAGCGCCGAACGACGACGGCGTGTTGTGTAAGGATGAGCCTGAGCCGCACTTCTACTGGTGGAGCGCGTGCTTCAAGCGTGATCAGGTCGATGTGGTCGAGGCCTATATCATCGAGCGGCTCGACGTCGACAGTTGATCAACCAAAAGATCGCGGCGGCGTGCCTATTCGGCGGCGTCGCTGTCTTCTTCTGACCGGCTCTCGTCAAGCACCAGCGCGGCGGAGTTCATGCAATAGCGTTGTCCCGTCGGCTGCGGGCCGTCGGGAAAGACGTGGCCAAGGTGTGCGTCGCAGCGGCTGCACAGGACTTCCGTGCGCGGCATGAAGAAGAGGCTGCGGTCGGTCTCCGTCGCCACGGCCTCTTCGGAGACCGGCGCATAGAAGCTCGGCCAACCGGTGCCCGAATCGTACTTCGTCGCGGCCTCGAACAGTGCCTGGCCGCAACAGATGCACCGATAGGTGCCGGGCTTCTTGCAGTCGTGATACTTGCCCGTAAAGGCCCGCTCGGTGCCTTTACGCCGGGTCACGTCGTAGGATTCCGGGGACAGCTGGCGCCGCCACTCCGCTTCCGTTTTGACGACCTTGTCCGTCATTGTCTTGCTCCAGGGCTTGCATTGCTGGATATGGCCCGCGTTCGAACGCGCGTCAACGCCTTGCACGCAGCCGTGAACGTCCTAGCCGCCATGGCGCGTCAGGAACCCTTCGAGGATCGGAAAATAGGCATCCGGCTGCTCATAAGACGTCATGTGGGCGGCGTTGGCGATGACGTGGATCTCGCTCGTCGGCATGTGCTGGTGCATGCGCATGGAGCATGACGGTGTCAGCTCGTCGTGCTCACCGACAACGATCAGCGCCGGCGCTTCGATGCGGCCGAGATCGTCGAGCCGGTTCCAGTCCTTCAGGTTGCCCGTGCACTGAAACTCGCTGGCGCCCCACATGTGGCCATAGATCGCCATCTCGATGTTGTCCATGGAGCGTTTGAACGGCGCCGGCAGGGCTTCCAGACGATGGACGTGCCGCCAGCTCAGGATGTCCAGCGCCGCCGCGTATTCCGGGTGGTCGGTCGACCCCTCGGCCTCGCGGCGCAGCATCATGTTGACGGTCTCGCTGCCCAGTGCGGTGCGCAGCCGGTTCTGCTCGGTCAACAGATGCGGTACGTCGGCCACGGTGTTGGAAAGCGTCAGGCTCTTGATGCCGTCCGGGAAGGTCAGCGCGTGTTCGATGGCCAGGAAACCACCCCAGGATTGGCCGAGCACATGAACTTGTCCCAGGCCCAGACCGTTGCGCACCTGCTCCATCTCCCGCGCGTAGCGTTCGATGGTCCAGAGCGCGGTGTCGCCGGGCCGATCCGACCGGCCCGTGCCCAGCTGGTCCCAGGTCACGACACGCCAACCTTTGTCGGCGAGGTGGCTGTGACCGTCGCGCAGATAGTCGCAGGGCAGGCCAGGCCCGCCGTTGACCAGGAACAGGACCTCGTCACCCGTACCGAAGCTATAGGTCATGACCTCGCCGCCTTCGACGGCCATCGCGGCCATCGCGTCCGGCTGGCGTTCGACGTCGGCAAGCGGTTCGCTCATGACATCAGCCCTTCTGCTCGGCCAGGAAGTCCTCGAGCACGCTGAAATAGGCAGCAGGATCCTCGAAACAGGTGGAATGGGAGGTGTTCGGAAACACCGTGATGCGGCTGTCGGGCAGGGCGTGATGCATCTTCATGGCGCAGGCCGGCGTCAGCTCGTCATGTTCGCCGACAATGATCAGCGCCGGGCGGTCGATGCGGTGCATGTCGGGGATGCGGTTCCAGTCCTTCAGGTTGCCCGTGTACACGAACTCGTTGGGGCCCTGCATGATGTTGTAGATATCAAACACCATGCCATCCATGGAACGCTGCAGTGCCGGCGGGATGGTGTCGAGGCGATGGACGTGGCGCCAGTCCAGCAGGGCGACGGCGGCCTTGTATTCGGGATGGCCGATCGTGCCTTCGGCCTCCCGCCGCAACATCATGGTCACGGTCTCAGGGCCAAGCGCGGAACGCAGCCGATTGAGTTCGCTGACCAGATGGGGCAGGTCGCCGGCCGTGTTCGACAACACCAGAGACTTCACGCCGTTCATGAAGGTCAGCGCATATTCGATGGCGAGCCAACCGCCCCAGGATTGGCCGAGCAGATGCACGGGTCCCAGGCCCAGGCCGGTCCGCACCGCCTCCAGCTCGCGCGCGTAGCGTTCGATTGTCCAAAGCGCGGGGTCGCTTGGCCGGTCCGAACGGCCCGTGCCCAACTGGTCCCATGTCACGACACGCAGCCCGTCCTTGGCCAGGTGACTATGGCTGTCGCGCAAGTAGTCGCATGGCAGGCCGGGTCCGCCGTTGGCCAGGAACAGGACGTCGTCGCCCGAACCGAAGCTGTACGTCATGACCTCGCCGCCTTCGACGGCGATCCGCTCCATGGCGTCGGGCTGGCGTTCAACGCCGGCAAGCGCTTCGGTCATACGTCGTTGTCCCTCTTCGCATAGGTATGGCGCGGACCTGTCGGGGAGACGTCGGCGTCCGACACCTACGTCAATCGTTCGCGTGCCAGCGGCGCCGTCGAGCAATGGATGCCGCCACCGCCGCGCCACACAGCCTCGTAGTCAAGCTGGATCACCTCGATGCCCGCTTTGTCGAGTTTCTCCAATGTGCGTTCGGATGTCTCGCTCATGATCACGCGGCCGGGCGCGATCGCCAGGCAGTTGATCGTGAACGGTTCGTCCTCCGGCGACAGTTCGATCAGCCTGATGCCACGCTTCTGGAGATCTTCCATGAAGGCGAACGGCAATAGGATCGGATTGACCAGGGCGGTATCGACATCGACCATGACGAACATGCCGTCGATGTGAAGACGGAACCCCGGCACCTGCATCCGGATCAGTTCGATGCCCATGGGCGCCAGGACTTCGTCAATCTGCCGCGCGGCTTCTTCGTTGACGCGGCTCGAGATACCGATGACCGCGGTCTGTTCGTTGATCCAGGCAAAGCTGCCGCCTTCGCAGATGCCCGTACCGTTGATGGTGCGCAGGATCGGCATGCCCAGCTTGGCCAGCGTGCGTGTCGCCGGCATCTCCTCGCCGCGCCGCACGCGCGGGCCCAGGCGGCAGACGATCGCGCCGCCATCGACCGCAATGACAACGTCGCGGGTGTAACAGCTCTTCATGCGGCCGGGCGCGCATTCGTCCAGCATGACGACACGCACCTGGTTTTCCTCCAGCGTCTTGACCAGGGCATCGTGCTGGGCCTGCATGGCCGGCAGATCGGGCGGCTCCGCGCCACGCCAGTACCATCCGGTTTCGGGATCGCCATAGGCGCCCAACTCGTCGATCTTCTTATCCGGGTCGACGATCTTGAGCTCGTCGCCGGGCCGGTGCATCAACACCGACTGCAGACGCCCGACATCGTTGCGGCAGCCCCAGACCTGGCCCCAGTTCGCTTCCTGCTCCTCGACCGTCTCGAACGCCGGCTCCGGCTCCGAGGCGAAGGTCTTGATAAGCTGATTATAGCGCACGTCTTCGGGCGTCATGATGGGCATGGAGGTCCGTCCTTGTTATCGATGATGGTGCATGGTTGTGGTTGCCCGTCGCTGCGTCAAGAACCGGAGGGCGATTCCTTTGGGCCCGCCTCCGTATCGGCGACACCGGCGGCGATCAGCTTGCCGAGACGCGTGGTCACGGCACCCACACGGCCGTTATCCCGGTCGGCAAGGTCGATCTTGCCGGCGGCCCGGCGCACCAGCCTGGTGCCGATCCAGCGGACGGGTTCCGGTGGGAACTCCGGATCGGGCGGGCGGACCAGGCCGAGTGCCGTCAACTCATCCGGGGTTTCGAGGACCAGGGAGGTCAGCACCTTGCCGGCAAGCCGGCACGGGCCCACACCGTCGCCGGAGAAGCCGGTGGCATGCACGATGTCGGGCGAACCGGGCAGGGGGCCGAACACCGGCAGCCCGTCGCGTGACCGGTCGATCGGACCGGACCACGCAAAGGCGGCTTCAAGGCCCGGCATGAGGGGATCGAGTTCTTGGCGGCGGCGATCCGCGTCGAGAAGGCGCGCCGTGTCGTCCTCGAACGACGCGTCGACATGGCCGCCCAGCGCCAGCGCCGTGCCGGGTTTGCCAAACAGCACACGCCCGCCCGCGGTCGGCCTGAGCGAGTTGATCAGGTTATAGGAATCGTTGACGCACGGTCCGTCGGCAAAGCCGGTCTCTTGCAAGCGCTCGGGCTGCGGTGCGGTCATCGCGTTGGCGTAGCCGGTCACCATGATGAAGCGGCGCAGCTCGGGCAGACGCGCACCCCAGGCGTTCATGGCGATGACGACCTTGTCCGTTTTGATCGATCCGTGGTCCGTCCGCACGACCGGCGGGCGCCGCCGTTCCAGCCCGGTCAGGCTGGTGTGTTCGTGGATGGTGACGCCGCGTTCAAGCGCAACGCGCCTGAGCCCCCTGACCAGCTTCGCCGGCTGCAGATGCCCGGCGGTGCGGTCGAGCATGCCGGCGAGAATGCCGGTCAGGCCCCATCGGGCTTTGATCTCGGCGCCCGAGAGTTCCTCGTAGGGCGTTATCTGATGGCGCGCCAAGTCGTCGATCATGGCAGGCCAGTTGCCGTCATGCTGGGGCCGCGTTGCCGCCATCAGCCAACCGTGGCGGCGTATCTCCGCATCGATGCCGTTGTCGTCGCAGAACTGAATGAGTTCCTCGATACCTTGATCGACGGCGCGGCCGATGGCGATCGCCTCGTCGCGTCCGAACCGGCGTTTCATGGTCGCGAACTTGGCCCAAAGATTGAGCAGGTAGCCGGCGTTGCGGCCGCTTGCGCCCCAGCCGCAGATGTCGCGTTCGATTAGGACAACGTCGAGCGACGGTTCGCGTGTCTTCAGATCGATCGCCGTCCACAAGCCGGTATAGCCGCCGCCGACGATCACGACGTCGGCCCGGCGGTCACCGTCAAGGGGCGGCGCGTCGTCGCGTGGCGTTTCCTGCGCCAGCGCTTCGTCCAGCCAATAGTTGCGGTGAATGATCGTGTCCGGTGATGCCATGGCGCGCTGCGTGGGCTGTGTGCAGCGAAGTCTAGCCCCATGGCCCCTGCGGTCCATCAGGGAAATGCCCGTGTTTCCGGTTTTCCTTCGGGCTTGCGGGCGATTAGGTTGGGGCGGCACTTTTTGAGGGGCATCGCATGAGCCGAGACGCGCGTTACGACATTCTTTTCGAGCCGGTCAAAATCGGTCCGGTCACGGCCAAGAACCGCTTCTTTCAGGTGCCGCACTGCACCGGCATGGGATCGAACTGGCCGCTGTCCCATGCCGCCTTTCGCCGCCAGCGGGCCGAGGGCGGATGGGCGGTCATCTGCACCGAAGAGACCATGATCCATCCGACGTCCGACGCCTATCCCGGCGCCTCCATGCGGCTGTGGGATGACGACGACGTCAAGACCTTCGCTCTGGCTGCCGACGCCGTCCACGAACACGGGTCGTTGTTCGGCGTGGAACTGGTTCATGGCGGCCTGTCACGGGCCAACCGCACGAGCCGCATGACGCCGGTCGCGCCGTCCCATACCGCCAACAAGTACCCGACACGTCCCCAGGCGCGCGGCATGGACAAGGCCGACATCAAGGAGTTCCGGCGCTGGCACCGCGATGCGGCGCTCCGCGCCAAGAAGGCGGGCACCGACGTCGTCTACGTCTACGCCGCCCATAACATCGCGCTTCCCATGCACTTTCTGTTGCCCCGTTACAATCGGCGCAACGACGAATACGGCGGCAAGCTGGAAAACCGCGTGCGGCTGTTGCGCGAGGTTCTTGAGGATACCCACGAGGCGGTCGGCGACACCTGCGCAGTCGCCCTGCGTTTCGCGGTCGACGAGTGCATGGGCGCCGACGGGTTGGAGTGGGACAAGGAAGGCCGCGAGGTCGTCGAGATGCTGGCGGACGTGCCGGATCTCTGGGACGTCAACGTCAGCGGCTGGGAATACGACTCCAACACCAGCCGTTTTTCTGAGGAAGGTTATCAAGAACCCTATATCGCCTTCGTCAAGCAATTGACGTCGAAGCCTGTTGTCGGGGTCGGCCGTTACACGTCGCCCGATGCCATGGTCGCCGCGATCAAGAAAGGCGTCATGGACTTCATCGGTGCTGCGCGTCCGGCGATCGCCGACCCCTTCCTGCCCAAGAAGATCGAGGAAGGCCGGATCGACGACATCCGCGAGTGCATCGGCTGCAACATCTGCGTCACCGGCAACAACACGTTTGCGCCGATGCGCTGTACGCAAAACCCGGTGGTCGGCGAGGAGTGGCGGCGCGGCTGGCACGCCGAACGGATCGGCCCCACGGGCTCCGACGACCAGGTCCTGATCGTCGGCGGCGGGCCGGCCGGGCTTGAGGCGGCGCGCGCCCTGGGTCAGCGGGGCTACGCCGTGACCTTGGCCGAGCGCGAAAAGGAACTGGGCGGTCGGCTGAACTGGGAAACCAGCCTGCCGGGGCTTGCGGCCTGGGCCAGGGTGCGGGACTGGAGGCTCGGTCAGATCGGCACCATGGCGAATGTTCAGGTCTATCTGGACAGTTTCCTGGACGATAACGCGATACGCCAGTTCGGCGCGGCCCACGTGGTTCTGGCGACCGGCGCCACGTGGCGCCGTGACGGGGTCGGTCACAGTCATCATCACGCGCTGCCGGGTGCCGGGCGATCCGGTGTCATCGGACCGGAGGACGTTGCGCGCGGCCATGTCGGTGAAGGCCCTGTGATCGTGTATGACGACGACCAGATGTATCTGGGCGGGGTGCTGGCCGAAAAGCTGGCCCGCGACGGCCGTGACGTGACCTTGGTGACCCCCGGTTCGGACGTCTCAGCGTTCACCATTCTGACCTTGGAGCAACCGTTTGTGCAGCAGCGTCTGCGCGAACTCGGCGTGACGATCCTGCAGCAGACCGACCTGGTCGCCGTTCATGATGGCGAGGCCGAACTTGCCTGCGTCTTCACCCGGGCGACACGCCGGGTGCCGGCGGCTACGATCGTGCTGGTGACGTCGCGGGTGCCGAACGAGGCGATCTATCACAAGCTGGCGCGTCGTCCGGACCTGTTGGACGCCGCCGGCATCAAAACGGTGGGTATCATCGGGGACTGCGTCGCGCCCGGCCTCATTGCGGCAGCGGTCCACGATGGCCATCTCTATGCCCGTGAACTCGACGCGCCGCCGCCGGAAAATCCCGATGTGCCGTTCCTGCGGGAGCACATGGATCTCAGAGAGGAAAGGGAAAGCGTGTGATGGTAGAGGTCGCCTTGCCGCTAACCGGCGCCTGCCAATGCCGCGCCGTGACCTATCGCGTTACCGCGGCACCGTTGACGCTCTATTGCTGCCACTGCACGGAGTGCCAGCATCAGTCATCATCGGCATTCGGCATGTCATGCCTGGTCGACCGGGCCGACCTGACGGTGGACTGGTCACAATTGGCGGTGTGGACGCGCCCGACCGATAGCGGCAATCAGCTGGACTGTTACTTCTGCCCGACCTGCGGCGGGCGGCTGTTTCACGTGTCGAAGGGTGATGAGGATATCATCTCGGTCAAAGCAGGCTCGTTCGACGACCGGTCATGGCTTGCCCCGGTGGGCCACATCTGGACCGCGAGCTCGCAGAAGTGGGTTGAGATCCCGGAAGACCTGCTGAACGTGTCGCACGATCCCGATGACATGACACCGTTCATGGAGCGGTGGCGCGCCCAAACCGCCGGCTGGTTCGTCTGATGCCTGGACGCGGCGGGGCGCGCGTGACCTTGCCGCTGCACGGCGGCTGTCAGTGCGGCCACGTGCGTTATCGTTTGAGCGCGCCGCCGCTGGTCCTCTACGCCTGCCACTGCACAGAGTGTCAGCGCCAGTCCGCTTCAGCCTTCGGCATGTCCATGGCCGTCGATCGCGAAGCCCTGTCCGTTGACTGGTCCCGTTGCGGCACCTGGGAACGAAAGGGCGCGAGTGGCAGGACGGTCGCATGCCGGTTTTGCCGCCGTTGCGGGGCCCGCCTGTTTCATGAGCCGTCGCGAAATCCGGCGATCGTCAACATCAAGCCCGGCTCGCTTGACGACAGTTCGTGGCTGCAACCGGTGGGTCATCTTTGGGTGCGCAGCAAGCAACCATGGGTTGGGGTTCCCGATGGCGTCTTGACCTATGACGGACAGCCTAAAGATTTCGACGATCTGTTCGCCGCGTGGCGCCGTGTGGTGGACAACCTGTTCACAATACCGTCGGTTTCGTCAACAGGTTGAACCGTTTCGTGACTCTTTAGTTGGTATAGCGTAACTGCTAACATTGAAGATACGGTCGGGCGGGCCAAAGTAACGTTGTATGGGGATGGGGAATGATGCGACCTTGCCCAGTCGCACAAGCGACGGCGGCTCGCGATGACGCTGGTGTTTCAACCGGCGAGCGGTTGTCGGCCGCTATCGGCAGCGCGGTGAGCGCCTGACGATGGAACGCCGACTGTCTGCCATTCTGGCTGCCGACGTCGTCGGCTACAGCCGCCTGATGAGCCGTGACGAGGCCGGCACGCTGGTGTCCGTTCAGGCCCAGCTCAACAACGTCGTTTTGCCTCAGATCGAACATCACGAGGGCCGCCTGATCAATATCATGGGCGACGGTATCCTCGCGCACTTTCCCGATGCGGTCAGTGCCGCCGAATGCGGCGTGACGATCCAGCGGGCGATCCAGGAACGCAATCTGAACACCAGCCCGCTCAATCCCATCGTGTTTCGCATGGGCATCAATCTGGGCGACATCATCGTGTCGACAGAGGGCGTTCATGGCCATCACATCAACATCGCGACGAGGCTGGAGCAGGAAGCCAAGCCCGGCGCGATCAATATCTCCCAAGCCGTCTACGACGCGATCAAGGACAAGATCGACTACAAGATCCGGGAGGTCGGCGAGCGCAACGTCAAGAACATCGACGTGCCGCTTATGATCTACGAGATCGATACGGGCGGTGTCGCCGAAATGTCCAAACTGGCCCAGAAAATCTACGACGAGGATGCCGCCGCCGACGGCATGCCGGCGCAGGCCGCCGAGCACCAGCGTCCCAAGGTGATCGTTTTGCCGTTCACCAACCAGACCGGCGATCAAGACCAAGTCTATCTGTGTGACGGCATCACCGAGGAGGTGACGTCTGAGTTGTCGCGCTTCTGGTCGTTCGATGTCCTGGCCGCCAACTCGGCATCGCTCTACAAGGAATCGTCGCCGCGGCCCGACTACCTATTGCGTGAATTCGGCACCCAGTACGTCATTGCCGGCAGCGTGCGTAAACAGCCTAGCCACCTGCGTATCAACGCCCAGCTCATCGATGCGCGCACCGGCACGAACCTGTGGGTCGACCGTTTCGATTGCGACGCGGAGGATCCGTTCGCCGCGCAGGACAAGCTGGTCAAGCAGGTGGTCGCCCAACTGGGTTTGCGGCTCGACACCGCCGAGCGCGAGTTGCTGGCCAAGGAGCGCAAACCCGGCCCGACCTTGAACGCCTATGAGGCGTATCTGAAGGGGGTGCAGTCGTTCACCTTTGAAACGCAAGAAGGGATCGAGGAAAGCTTGAGCTGGTTCAAGCGCGCCACCGAACTTGATCCCAATTTCGCGCGGGCTTGGGGATATCTGGCCTATACCCAGGTTCGCGCGGTGCTGTGCGGTTGGCGCGATATCGGCGCGTTTGTCGATGCCGAAGATAACGCGCGGCGCGCCGTCGATCTGGCGCCCAACGACTATCAGGTCCATTGGGATCTGGCGTTCGTGCACCTCAACCGCGGCGAGTTCGAACGTGCCCACAGCGAGTACGAACGCGCCTGCCAGCTCAATCGCAACGATCCCGACCTGTTATGCGAAATGGCCGAGATGAAGATCTATTTCGGCCTCGCGGAGGACGCCATTGGGCTGATCACCACCGCGATGGAACTCAACCCCTATTTTCCCGACTGGTACCGCTGGAACCTCGGCTGGGCGTATTTCTGCGCCAAGCGTTACGAGGAAGCGCTCTTGGAATATGGCCGCATGTTCAAGCCGCCCAACGACCTGCATCTGACGGTCGCGGCGGCTTTGGCCCATAGCGGCCGCGTCGCGGAGGCCGAGGCGACGGTCAATCTCTTCAACAGCGCCCATGAGCGGCCGTACACCATCGAAGATGCCCGTCGGCGGGTCCGCTTCCGTTTCGAACGTGACGAGGACCATTATCTTAAGGGCCTGCGTCTGGCCGGATTGAGAGACGAACCGGCAATTCTGCTGATGGAAGCAGGCAAGGCATCATAACCGGCATTCTCTAGGAGGGGATCACTATGCGCGGCACCACGAACCAAAAGGCGTTTCGTGCCTATTTGGATGGCGAACGACTCTTTACGATTATCGACAGACAACAGATGGCGAAGAGCCGCAAAAAGTTCGAAGAGGCCATCAAGCTCGACGATAACTTTGCCCGTGCTCACGGCTATCTCGCCTACACGATAACGCGCAGCGTCGCCAACGGCTGGCTGGGCGAGGCCCAGTTGAAGGTCGCCGAGAGCCATGCGCGCAAGGCCGTCAAGCTTGACCCCTATGACTACGCGACCTACTGGGATCTCGGATATTGTTTGATCGGCCAGGGCAGGTTGAAGCAGGGCCTGGCTCAGTACGACAAGGCGATGGACCTCTATGAGAACTTCACCGACCAGTTGGACCGCAAGCACGGACTGCTGGCCGAAATCGCCGAGGCCTACGTGTTCGACGGCAGGCCCCAGGACGCGATCAAGATGCTTGAGCGCGCCAAACGTTTCCCCGACTGGTACCGCTGGAACCTCGGCTGGGCCTACTACAGCGCGCGCGACTACGATGCGGCGATCAACGAGCTTGAGTGTATGCGCTGCAAACCCGGCGATGAAGGTTACGTCATGGAAGTCCAGCTGCTGCTGGCCGCCGCCTATGCGCAGAAGGGCAACCCGACCATGGCGAAGAATGCCATCGGCCTGTTCCGGTCGGCCAAGGGCCGCGGCCAGAGCATCAAGTCGCTTGAAGGGCGCGTGAAGTTCCGCAACAAGAAAGACCGTGACCACTGGGTCGACGGCCTGCGCAAGGCCGGCTTGCCGCAAGGCTGATCCGATTGGTCGACCGCGCCGTCGCAGACACCCGGCGGCAAGCAGCGGTCGGCAAAAAAAAGCGGCCCCGGTCAGATGACCGGGCCCGCTTTGCCGTCTAGGTTCTTTGGCTTAGGCGCTGGGGTCGACGAACCACCAGCGTTCCATCAAACGACTGCCGTCCAGGCCCCAGTTGCCGCCAACTTGGCCGCTGTTGGCGAGGCCCGTCGATGCGCCGTCAACGTGGTTGGCGAACGCGGCAACGACCACGCCACCTTCATTGGCGACGATATCCTGCATTTCGGAGTAGATCTCGGCACGCAGGTTCTCATCAAGTTCGGCGCGCCCCTGGAGCAAGAGCTCATTGAAGCGGTCGTGGATCCAGAACGTGTCGTTCCACGGCGCGTCCGCCGAATAAGCCGTTGAGAACATCCAGTCTTCGGTCGGACGTCCGCCCCAGTAACAGGTGCACCACGGCTTCTGCATCCAGACATCAGCCCAGTAACCGTCCGCGGCCTCACGGATGACATTGATGTCGATCCCGGCCGCCTTGGCATGCTCTTGATACAGCACGGCCGTATCGACAGCGCCGACAAAGGCCGCTTCCGAGGTCGACAGATCGACCGCCAGGCTGTCCATGCCAGACTGCTGCAGATACCACTTGGCCTTGTCCGGGTCGTAGGTGTGCTGCTCCAAGTTGGCGTGGAAGCGGTTGGACGGCGCGATCGGATGATCGTTGCCGATAACACCGTGGCCCCGAAGGATCTTGTCGACAATGTCGTCACGGTCGATGGCGTGCTTCAGCGCCATACGCACATTGTTGTCGTCAAACGGCGCGACGGTCGTGTTCATCGGCATGGTGTAGTGCAGGGTACCGGTTGCTTCGACCAGCTCGATGTTCGGCGCCTGTGCCATCAGATCCGCCGTCTTGGGATCGACACGGTCGATAACGTCCACCTGGCCGGTGACAAGCGCGTTCTGACGCGCCGTCGGATCGGCGATCGTGTACATCTCGACGTTGTCGAACCAGCCGCGATCGGACTTCCAATAGTTGGCATGACGTTCCAGCACGGCTTCGGTGCCGGGCTCATAGCTCACCAGCTTGTAGCTGCCGGCGCCGATTCCCGACGTCGCATCGATGTTGCCTTCGCCGTCAGATGGCAGGATGGCAAGGTGATAGTCGCTCATGATGAACGGATAGTCGGCATTGGGCGCGTTGAGCTCGATGACGACAGTGTTGCCGTCGGTGCGCATATCGGACACCTGCTCGAACAGGCTGGAGACCGCGGAGGTCGAATCCTCGCCCCGGTGATGGCTGAGTGATGCAACGACATCGTCGGCCGTCATTGTCTTGCCGTTGTGAAACTCGACACCCTCGCGCAACTTGAAGGTCCAGGTCTGGGCGTCCGGCGAATCCCATTCTTCCGCCAGTTCCGCCTGCAGCTGGTTGTACTCGTTCACCTCGGTCAGGTAGTTGAACAGGCCACCCATGCCCAGGTTTGTGGTAAAGCCGTTCTCAAAGCTGCCCGGATCGAGCGAGTCGGTCGAGGAACCGTGACCGATACCCATGCGCAGGGTGCCGCCCTTTTTCGGATCTGCCGCTTTCGCTTGATTGCCGATAACGGCCGGGCCCATGCCCGCCGCGATACCAAGGGCGGCCGAGCCGGCCAGCAAATCGCGCCGGCTGGTCGCAAGCCCCGAACTTGTCGTTTTCTTTGTCATATTTATCTCCCAGTCTCCTTTGTCTTTGTGCGCGGCTTCGGCGATCACGACCGTACGTCGCACATAAACTGACATTTTCTAGGTTACGCGGAGCGTCCCGCATACCCGTCCGACAGATTGTGATCCAAATCCGACATCATCATGGTAAGCACCGCGCGACCCTAGCGCAGCGATGTCACGGTTCGGTGAATTTGCGGCTGGCGCAGAGTCAACTTCTGCTTGGCTGGCCAGTCGACACCATCAAGCCGTGCTGAGTTTCCCTCAGGTGATGTCGTAATCAGGACCGGCCGCGGCTGGCGGGCTATCAAGTCACCTCCTGACATGGACAGACCTGCAGTGTGACGGCTAGTCCGGCGGTGGCGGGAACGGCGTCTCGTCGACGAAGCGCGTCACAATGTTCTCCAGTAGCCGGCTCACATTGTTTTCGAAGTTGTTATGGGCCAGGGAGCCGGCGAAGGCGATGGAGCTGGTTGAAAACACCGCGCCGCCGTTGGGCGTTTCGTAAAACACCATGTCACAGCGCACATGCGGGCAGTTTTCGCCGTTAACCGCGGAGTGCGTGTGGTGGAACTCCTCGTCGACCCAGTGGACATCGACGCCGAAATCGGTCGCCTCCGCGACCACCAGCGCGTGGGGCGGCGTGCCGAGCGCGTAGTCAATGGCGTCGATCTCGCTGCCGGCCGCACCGCCCAGGACGGTGCCGAAGTCCCCGATCGTCTCGTTCTGACTTATACCTTCGAACATCCAGGCGGCCCGCGGATCGTTACTTTCATCGCGTCGCGTATAGGGCCTGGCGGCAATGAAGCCCTGCGCCGAAAAACTGGTGCCGCAGATAACTTCCGGCGGGATGCCGTTGCGCCGCCACAGGCCGGAGAGTTCGCCGGTGAAACTCATGTAGTACTCGCCGGGTTCGGCGATCCACGAGCGCATGCCGTCTTCGGCGCGCCGCATCTCGATCACGCCGGGCAGGCTCGGGTGATAGGCGACACGCCAATAGAACCCGTTGCCGCCCATATAGATGAACCGCCCGCCGCGCTGCTGGTAGTGCAGCAGCGCCTCCATCATGGGTTTGGAATAGTACTCCGGATGCGTCGTCGTCATGACGCAGGTGTAGTTCTCCAAAAGGCTGACGCCTTCGGCGTTCAGATCGTCGTCGGTGAAGACGTCAAAGTCGATGCCCTTTTCTTCCAGCCAGTCGGTGATGTGGGTGTCGGCGTTGTACTGCCAGAGATCGTCGCGGGGTCCCATGCGCAGGAACGGACGCAGGCGCGAAGCATAACAGACGCCGCTGCCGTCGGTGTGATAGTCGTACATGCTGAGCCCGTGTTCGGGGTGCATGTGCAGATGCAAATCGGTCTGGTCCAGTGTCGTGAACCGGTTGCCCGAATGCTCGCCCAACGTATCCCACTCGATCGGCATGTGGTGGTTGACGTAGGCGTAGTAGCTGGCGGTCGCGATCAACAGGCCAAGCTTCGCCGTCGCCGTACCCTTCTTCGGCCGGACATAGAAGGGGATATAGAACCACTGATCGCCCTGGGTCAGGCGCGCGCAATAGGTGCCGCTTTTGAAGTCGTCGGGTATCGTCCACTTGGCATCGGTCTGCCAGCCACAATCGTAGACGTCGTCGTCGTGGAAATGGATCGCGGCGTAGTGTTCGGGTTTATGCGTCCAGACCATCTCCGTGCCGTCATGATTGCGCCCCTTCATGGCCCGGGTCGGTAGGTTGACCGTCTGTCCGTCCAGACGATTGGGCGAGATATCGACGATGCGCGTCCCCGGAATGTCCTGACTGAAGTCCCAGGCGGCGACCGTGCTGGTCTGCAAATCAGCGGGAACCTGCGTGTCCTTCAGACGCTCCATTTCCGGGCGCGACAGCGCGCGGTTGGCGACGCGCGGGCTGTCGATCTTGCCGTTAAAGAAGTTGGTGGCAATCAGCTCCCCGTCGCGCTGGTTGTTGCATGCTGCGATGGTGAAGCGCCCGCCCTGGCCGGGCTTCAGCGTCACGTTTTTTTCGGCGCGCGCCTTGCCGCGTTCGCCGGCGTAACGCACCAGCGGTTCCTGGACGACTGTCATGGCGCCGGTCGCCGCATCGAAACTCGCGGCGACGAAGTACCAGTGGCGCGGATCCATGGCGGCGCCGGAGACGAGCGTCTCGACAATCGAGCCGTCACCGATCACGAGTGCCGCCTGCCTGTCGTGCACCGCCAGCACGTAGCCCGCGTTTTCGGCCCGGTCGAAGGCGCCCATGATGGTCTGACCTTCCTTGTCCGGCGTGGTCGGCCAGATAAAGGCCTGGAGCGTGAAACTCTCCAGCGCGAAACGTTCCGGACGCGGGACGTCGACGAACGAACCGACCTGAGTCCACTGGTAACGCGCGGGATAGTCGCCGTTGACGTCGGCGTCGATAACCGTTTCCTTAAGGCCCTGACCCTGCGGCGTATCGTCGCCGCAGCGAATGCGCACGATGTCGAGGCGGTAGCTGCCTTCGACTTCGGAACTCACCTTGAAGTCGATTGTCTGGCCGGGTTGCCGGCTTATCTCGTTGGCGTAACCCAACAGCTTACGCATGGTGGTCATCCTTCGTTGAGCGGTGCCGGATCGGCGAACCGCCGCAGCACGTTGTCGGTAATCCTGGAAACGTCGTTGTCGTAATCGTTATGGCCCAGGCTCGCGGCCCAGCTGATCGAGCCGGTCGAGAAGACGGCTGATCCGTCGGGCCGGGTAAAGTACGCCATATCAGCGCGTACTCTCGGGTTGGCATCGCCCGTGATGGCGGCGTGATTGAAGACGACCTCGTCGGGGCTCAGCATGTAGTAACCGGAATGGCCGGTCGAGCTGGCCAAGACGATCGTATCGGCCGGCGAGCCCAGCACGGTGTCGACACCGTCCAGCTCGATGCCCGCCGCGCCGCCCAGGGTGCCGAAATCGCCGATGACGTCGCCGTCGACGCCTTCCAAAATCCATCGCGCGCGCGGGTCGTCGGCACCGGGCTGACGCACATACCAGCCGCAGGTGTCGAAGCCGGTGGCGAAGGTGCCGATGCCGACCAGGCTTTGTGGCGGCCGGCCGATGCGTTTCCATAAGCCGCCGTATTCGCCGCTGAAGCTCAGATAGGATTCGCCGGGACGCGACGCCCAGAACCTCGCGCCGCTCTCCGGCCGGCGAACCTCGATGACGTCGCCGGGGTGTTCGGGATGAAACGCGATCCGCCAGTAGAACCCGTTGCCGCCCAGATACATGAGGCGTCCGCCCTGGGCGAGATAGGCGACCATCGCGTCCCACATCACGGTCGACCAGTACTCCGGATGGGTGCCCGTCACGATGACGTTGTGCGGCGCCAACGCTTCGAGCCCCTCATAGTGGATCGCTTCGTCGGTCACGACATCATAATCGTGGCCCTTCGCCTCCATCCAGTCGGTGACGTGGGTATCCGCGTTGAAGCTCCAGATGTTGCCCTTGGGCGAATAGTTGAGGACGATCGGCCGGAGCCGCGAGCTGTACATGGAGCCCGAGCCGTCGCGATGGGTATCGTAGGTCGAAAGGCCGAGATCGCGGCGCTCGTTCAGGAACAGCTCGTCCGGCGCGTAGGCGATGATGCGCCCGCGCTTGACCTCCGCCTTCTCCTCATCGATCTGCCAGTGATAGTTGGAGTAGGCGAGGTAGGTCGCCGTCGACGCCAGAAACGCGATCTTGTTCTTCGGCCCGTCCTTGGCGGGGCGTACGAAGAACGGGATATAGCATTCGTCGTCGCCGGACCGGCAGCGCGCGCAATAGACGCCGCTCCTCAAGTCATCGGGCAGCGTGACGGAGACGTCCGTTTGCCATCCGGCATCGAGCACGTCGTCGTCATGAAAGTGAACGGCGCTGTAGTGGGTGGGGTCTTGGGTCCAGTCCTGGACCGAACTGT
>JANQGO010000467.1 GCA_028277285.1 Alphaproteobacteria bacterium
GGAGGACGGCGAGGATTACGCTGTCGCCTGGCAGCCGCCCCATACCCAGGACGACTGGTGGGCCAAGCGCGACTGGGTCGACACGGTGATGAAGGAGATCGGCGGCGTCGTGACGCGCATCGGCGACGAGACGGTCGGCGAGATGTGGTCGTTGGCCGACGGCAAGGACATCTTGAACCAGGTCGACGACTCCTGGTCGACGAACATCGACAACCACATCGACAACGTCCTGAAGAACGATATCTTCCACGTCTCCGCCAACACCGACCCCAAAGGCGACCGTTCGAAGGCGCCCCAGGATCAGGACCCCGACATGCTGCTGCATGTGGTGAAGGAGACCGACGCTGGTATCATCGTGCGCGGCGCCAAGTACGAGACGGCAGCCGCCTATGCCCACCAGGCATTCGTCAAGCCGACCATCGCCAACTGGGGTGACGCGAAGCTCTCCGACTACGCGCTCGGTTTCATTTGCCCGATGAACGCGGAAGGCTTGAAGCACATCTGCCGCAACGGCTTCGCCGGCGTGAAGCCGGCGGCCGACTACCCGCTTTCCAACGGTTTCGACGAGGTCGACACGCTGCTCGTCTTCGACAACGTGCTGGTGCCCTGGGAGAACGTGCTGTTCTACCGTCACACCGCCGCGGCCAGCTTCATTCGCGGCACGTTGCACCGCTACAGCGCCTACATGTTCGTCCTGCGCATCATGTATATCGCCGACCTGATGATCGGCACGGCGCTGTTCAACGTGCGTCAGACCGGCCTCGACAAACAACAGGCGGTGCAGGAGAAGCTGGCTCAGCTCGCCTGTTACCGCGAAGGCATCAACGCGCACCTGTCGGGCGCCATCGCGCTTGCCGAAAAGAGCCCGGGCGGCTTCCTGATGCCCAACCAGTCGCTGCTCTATACCGGCCGCGTGCTCGCCTGTTCGCAACTGCCGGCCATGATGCATCTGGCGCGCGAATTGTGCGGCGGGCAGATCTGCGTCACGCCCGACAGCCCGTCCTTTCTGTCCGACGACACGAAGGCTTGGATGGAGAAGTTCTATAACGTCAACGACAACTGGCAGGCCGAAGACCGGCGCAAGCTCCTGGCCTTCGGGCGAGACCTCTTGAACTCCGACTATGCCGGGCACAAGGTGACGTTCCAGCTGTTCGCCCAGTCGCCGCCGTTTGCGCATCTGGGCGCCGTCTATCGCAATTTCGACTTCGACCAGTCGCTCGATTTCGTCAAGACGGCGGCCGGCCTGTCGGATCGGGTGATGGCCAAGAAGTAAGTCACGGACGTTCGTTTCTGGGGAAGGAAAGACAACGATGGCGCATCAGCGTTTTCGCAAGTTCAACACGAAAGAGATGTATCCCGAGCAGTCGCTCGACAACGACCTGTGCATGGTCGTGCGCGCCGGTAACATGGTTTTCATGCGCGGACAGACCGGTTTCGACCTTGACGGGAACTTTCACGGCGTCGGTGATGCGGCGGCGCAGGCCGAGCAGGCCATGAAGTGCGTCAAGCAGCTTCTGGAAGAGGCCGGCGCCAAGCTGGAGCATATCTGCAAGGTCACAATCTATCTGACTGACCCGCGCTATCGCGAACCCGTCTACAACGTCATCGGCACATGGCTGAAGGGCGTCTATCCGGTTTCGACCGGACTTGTGGTGCAGGCGCTGGCCAAGCCTGAGATGGTGATGGAGATCGACGTCGACGCGGTGATCCCGGAAGGCGAAGGCTGACGCCATGACCTTTTCGTTGACCGCGCGCTGCGCTCAGACCGGCATGTTCGGCATCGTCGTGACGTCCTCCAGCATCTGCGTCGCGACGCGTTGCGCCTGGGTCAAAGGCCAGGTCGGCGCGGTCGCCAGCCAGAACATCACCGATCCCGGTCTGGGGCTGATGGGTCTGGATCTGTTGCAACAAGGCTATGGCGCCGCCGCGGCGATGAAGATCCTGGTCGACGCCAGACCGTTCAGTGATTACCGCCAGCTCGCCCTGATCGATCGCCTGGGCCATACGGCGCACCATTCGGGATCCGGCGTGCTCGGCACCAACAGTGTCGTGGAGGGCCGGGACTGCATCGCGGCCGGCAACCTATTGAGCACGACGGACGTGCCCGTGCAGATGGTCAAGGCGTTCGAGGACTCGGCGGGCGAGCACCTGGCGGAACGTTTGCTGCGTGGTGTCGAGGCCGGCTTGGCGGCCGGCGGCGAGGAAGGCGACGTCAAATCCGTCGGCATCAAGGTCTGCCATCAGCACGACTGGCCTATCTGCGAGATGCGCGTCGACTGGCACGACGAACCGATCGCCGAGCTACGCCGGGTCTGGCAGGCCTATGAGCCACAGATGGCTGACTACATTCAGCGCGCTCTCGACCCCACGGACGCGCCTTCCTACGGCGTACCGGGCGATCCCTAGCCGTCGCCGATGATGATGACAGCAAACAGCGGCCGGTGGTCGGAGCCGATTTCCGATCCCCGTTCGATGCTCTGAAAGTCCAGGCTGCGTGACAGCAAGATGTGGTCAATCGCCAAACCAGCCGGTCCCAGAGCGGCCGGCCATGTCGGCAAAATGTTGGGCCCCTCCAGAGCGGTCCGGTCGAGGAAGCGACGGAAGGTCGGCGACCAAGGCGTCGCATTCAGGTCGCCGATGGCAATCACCGGGCGTTCTTCGTGCGCGATCAACTGAGCCATGGCGTCCAGTTGTGCGTTCCGAAGGCCGTAGAACGACGCGACCAGGGGTGGGTAGGGGTGTAGTCCGGCGATAGCGACCGGCCCGGCTTCGGTCGCAACCTCTGTCAAAATCATGACCGGTGGCTCGGTCTGCCAATCCGGCGGTGTGGGCAGAGCTACGATCTGCTCGTTTTCGTCCCCGATAAGCGGCAAGCGGCTGAGCAGGACCATGCCGAAGGCGTGATCGCGTGGCGCGGCGATCATGTGCGGGTAGAGCGGTGAGAGCTTGGCGAGCGCGTCGGCCCAGGCTCGTGTTGCCTCCGCCACCACCACGACATCGGGATCCAGTCGTGCGATTTCCGTGATCAAAGCGCGGTGATTGCCGTTGTCGCGTTTCACGTTGGCGAACAACACCTTGACGGTGACCGCATTGTCATCGGTGATGCCGGTAGCCGTTGCCTGGGACGAGGCAATGGCGGTACCGGCGACATCGCCCAGATTGACCAGCGCGATTAGGGTCAGGCAGGCGGCCATCCAGCGAAAGTGCCGGATCACGGCGAGCAGGGCGATCAACACCAGCAGCACGAGGATTTGCAGACGGAAGCTGACGA
Source organism: Alphaproteobacteria bacterium (assembly GCA_028277285.1). Lineage (GTDB taxonomy): Bacteria > Pseudomonadota > Alphaproteobacteria > SP197 > SP197 > JANQGO01. The sequence goes on from JANQGO010000467.1 coordinate 3,272, forward strand.
CAAGCTCGAGCGGCCAGGCCTCCAAGCCGGTTAGCGGCACCGCCGCCACAAGGCCCACCAGCCCGACCAACACATAGAAACCCGCCTCAAGAATCGATCGGCGTCGTGGCTGGACCATCCCTCAAAGCCCGAAACGATTGCCGCACAAGCACATAGGGCCGTTCAACAGCACAATTGCCCCGATGTCATGACATTTTTCGTCCGCGTGCCATGCGGAGAATCTGGCGTTCAAGGGCCGAATGTCGAGCCAAAAGGCGGTGCCGGACTGGCGGCGGTCGATCTGAGACCCACAAGATAGGGGTGGAGTCCGTCCGTACACTTACCCAGTCCGATCTATGTCAGGCTCATTGGTAGTACTGACGATGCACCAAAGGCTTACCTAAAAGATAGCGGTTCTTTGGCGCAATAAAGCCCCATTCTGGCGTTTCAAATGACGGTGGCCAGGCTCGACGCCGTCGCGCAACGACGTGACACCTTCTCCAGCGCGTCAGATGCCTGCACCGATGTGCGTGTAAGGGACCAATAAGACATGGAGAGCGTATCTATGGCAGCTACCAGCAATGCCTATGTTGTTGGGCAAGATCAGGGTCCGCGTAAGAACCTCCGTCAGGCGTTCGACGAACCCGGGCGGTGCGTCGGCAGACAAGCGACCAGCCTCCGGTCACTTCTGTCGTTGCGTGACGACGATCCCAAGCCCGATGTCGTGTTGATCGATATGACTCATTGGGGGCCGGACGCGGCGGAGGATCTCGATCGACTGCGCGAGACCTATCCTGACGCTGAGTTTCTGATTACCTATCCAAAGGATTGGTATCACTAAGCCGGCTCGCCCCACACCGGGCGGGTGAGGGGAGGGAACTTGTCTGCGGCTTTACGCCTTTTGGCGTCACGACCACAACCGTCCCGGACACCGACTGTCCGGGGCGGTTTGGTTTTTTGGGCGACTGGATTCTACGAGGTCTTCGCTTCGGCGTCCTTCCGGGCGTCTTTCGCTGCCTTGCGCATGGCGGCGGCCAGCATGACGGCGGTCCAGCCGGTAAACAGCAGGCTGATGCCGACCAGCAGCCCGATGACCCACAGGAAGTCTTCGGGCAAGGCGACCCAAAGAACGATACCCAGCACCAGATCCAGAATGCCGGCGAACAGGACCCATCCCCAGCCGGCCTCGGACTTATGCTGGAACGCCGCGATGATCTTGGTGATGCCTTCGACGATAAACAGCGCGATGATAATCGCCGTCAGCGCCAAGGCGCCGCCGAAGGGATCGAAGAGTATCAGCGCGCCGGCAACGATGGCGAGCACACAGGCAACGAGGTTCCAGAAAAGGCTGCGGCGCGAGTGTTCCTTGAAGGCGGTGTAGCCGCGGACAACACCGCCGGCTATCAGAACAATGCCGACCAGAAGCGTAATCGCGACCGTGAACAGGAACGGCAGCAAAATTGCCAGGCAGCCAAGCACGATCAACAGGACACCTTCCAGCATCAGCATCGACGTGCTCGTTTTCGCCGCGGCCTGGTTCACCAGGTCCGTAACGTTCTTTTCAGACATTCATGTCTCCCCTTCGCGGATCCCCAAACGCGTGCCGGCGGCACTATATCAAATGTTGACCACCGGTAATCATAATCTCCGATCCCGTCACGTAGCGTGAGTCGTCGCCGCAAAGATAGAAGATCGTACCGGCCACATCCTCTGGCGTCCCCATCTTGCCGAACGGGATGCGTGGTACCAGGTCCTCGTATTCCGGCGACAGCATGGCCGTTTCGATCTCGCCCGGCGCGACCGCGTTGACCCTTACGTCCAGATGCGCGAACTCGACCGCCATCTCACGGGTCAGCGCCGACAAAGCCGCCTTTGAACAGGCATAGGCGCTGCCCGCAAACGGATGCACGCGGTGCCCCACGATCGACGTCACGTTGACGATGGCGCCTTTGCCGCGGTGAAGCGGCGCGGCCAGGCCGCGCGCCAGGACCAGGGGTGCGAAGAAGTTGAGGTCGAAGACGCTGCGCCAGTGATCGATGCTGCCGTTAAGCGTGCCCAGCCGCTCTTTGAAGTCGGTCTTCGGCGACACACCGGCGTTGTTGACCAGCGCATGAACCGGACCGTCACCGATAATGTCGTTGGCTTCCTCGATAAACGCGGCGATGTCGGCCTGATCGGAAAGGTCGGTCGGGATATGACGGTGCGGCGAATCCTCGACCTTGCGGTCAAACGGGATGTCGTCACGCGAACAGCTGATCACCCGCCAGCCTTCCCTGACGAAACGGATGACGGTCACGTGGCCGATACCGCGGCTTGCGCCGGTCACGACCACGGTTTTCATGTCTTTGGCGTTAGCCATGACCGGGCCAGACATAGGTTACGTCGGGTTCGCCCTCGGCCTCGCTGATGCCAAAGCCGATCGCGCGGAAGCCGCGTTTCTCATAGAACCCGCGGGCCGCACGGTTGGCCTGAAAGGTGTGCAGCGAGAGGCCCTTGGGGCAGCGGTCTTTGGCGTCGTCCAAGAGCTGCGTGCCGATGCCCTGCTTCTGGTGCCGCGGCGCGACAAACAACTGATCGATCAACGGCCCCTCAAGGCACAGAAAACCGACCACGGTTCCATCCTGACCTTCGGCGACACGCACGCTGTCCCAGCGCGTCATCGCATCGTCGACGAAGGCTTCGAAGCTGCGATCGGTGTGCGGCCATGCCATGAACCGGTAGGCCGTCCGGGTCGAGTCACGCAGGATTGCCGCGATCACCGTCCTGTCCTGGTCGACCGCATCGCGCAGCCGCGTCCCGGCGGTCGGTGAGGCGTCAGTCTGTCCGTCGCGAACCATCGGCGATCCCTAGTGGGTAAACAGCACCGGCACGTCGGCCTTGTTCAGCATGAATCGTGTCGCGCCACCCAAGATGAGCTGGCGCAGCTTGCCCTGGCTGAAGGCGCCCATGACGATGAACGACGCATTCTCCTCGTGCGCGGTGCTCAAAAGCGCCTCGCCGATATGGGTCCAGTCGCCCGGCAGACGATGGTTGTGGCACTTGACGTTGTGCAGCGCGAGGTAATCGGTGAGCGCTTCGGCGCTGGGCCCGCGCATCGAGCTATCCTCGGGGCACATGATGGCGACGGAGTCAGCGCCCAGCAGCAGCGGCATGGCGCGATGTACGGCGCGCGCCGCCTCCGCGCTGCCGTTCCACGCTATCGCCGCCGGCCCGTTGAGATCGCCTGCCATGCCCGGCGGCACCAGCAGCAGGCCGCTGCCCGATTCCATCAGGACCGATTCGGCGACGACCTCCTCCTTCGCATCGCCCGCCGCACCGGGGCGCGCGGCGATGACCAGATCCGAAAGCCGTCCGCGCTCGGCAATGACCTCGTCCTCACGGCCATCCTCGACATGAAAGCTGGCTGACGCCTTGCCGGGAACCGGTTTGGTTGTCTGCTCAATTCCCAAGTCCTTGCACAAGGCTTGGAAGTCTTGTTGTGCGTGATGCGATCGGTTGTCGATGTCTTGCTCGGCGGTCGAAATGATTTCCTCAATGACGGCGCCCGTCATGCCTTCGGTCATGAACGCGACCGCGTCGCGTGGGTTGCGGCGAACGTTGATGACCTCGATATGGGCATCATAGCGTTGGCCTAAGCGAAAAGCGGTTTCCATCGCCGCCCGCGCTTCAGGATCTCCGGACGCTGCCGCCAGGATCTTTGCGATTTTCATGAGCTGTCGCTCCGCACTGTCTCGTCTGCCCCACGCGCAATCCTAAGGCCGTTGGTCGCGTGTTACCACCTTCGGGTTGTCGTCGATGGCGGCTTTGGCGCGTGCCAGCGTATCGGCGGGTGAACCGCCGGCATCGATGCGCCGCCAGGTGACCGTGCCGACATCGACGACAACCCGAAGGTGGTAACACGCGACCAACGGCCTTAGGATTGCGCGTGGGGCAGACGAGAC
>JANQGO010000127.1 GCA_028277285.1 Alphaproteobacteria bacterium
TCAGGCCGATGTTCGGGCCTTCCGGCGTCTCGATCGGGCAGATCCGACCATAGTGGGTCGGATGCACGTCGCGCACCCACAAGCGGCGCCTGTCGGCGCTTGGCCCGGGCGGTCTGACTCGCGAGCGCGCCGGCTTCGAGGTGCGCGACGTGCATCCGACCCACTATGGTCGGATCTGCCCGATCGAGACGCCGGAAGGCCCGAACATCGGCCTGATCAACAGCCTGGCGACCTTTGCGGAGGTCAACAAGTACGGCTTTATCGAAAGCCCGTACCGCAAGGTCGAGAACGGCCACGTCACCGAAGAGGTCGTCTATCTGACGGCCATGGAGGAGGGGCGCTACACCATCGCCCAGGCCAACGCCGAACTGGATGCCAAGGGCAAGTTCAAGCAGGACCTGGTGTCGTGCCGGCGCAACGGCGAATTCGTCGTCGCGACCCCCGACACCGTCGACATGATCGACGTCTCGCCCAAGCAGCTGGTTTCGGTCGCCGCGTCGCTGATCCCGTTCCTGGAGAACGACGACGCCAACCGCGCGCTGATGGGCTCGAATATGCAGCGCCAGGCCGTGCCGCTGATCCGCGCCGAAGCGCCGGTCGTCGGCACCGGCATGGAAGATGTGGTGGCGCGTGACTCCGGTGCGACCATCGTCGCCCGCCGGGGCGGCGTGATCGACCAGGTCGACGCCGAACGTATCGTCGTTCGCGTCAGCGACGACGAAGCCAAGGACTCGGTCGGTGTTGATATCTACACGCTCGCCAAGTTCCAGCGTTCGAACCAGAACACCTGCATCACCCAGCGCCCTCTGGTGAAGGTCGGTGAGAAGGTGAAGCAGGGTGACATCCTGGGCGACGGTCCGTCGACCGAGCGCGGCGAGTTGGCGCTTGGCCGCAACGTGCTGTGCGCGTTCATGCCGTGGAACGGCTACAACTTCGAGGAGTCGATCGTGATCTCCGAGCGCATGGTGCGCGATGACGTCTTCACCTCGATCCACATCGAGGAGTTCGAGGTCATGGCCCGCGATACCAAGCTGGGCCAGGAAGAGATCACCCGCGACATCCCGAATGTCGGTGAGGAAGCGCTTAAGAACCTCGACGAGGCCGGCATCGTCTACATCGGTGCCGATGTCGAGGCTGGCGATATCCTGGTCGGCAAGATCACGCCGAAAGGCGAGAGCCCGATGACGCCGGAAGAAAAGCTTCTGCGTGCCATCTTCGGTGAGAAGGCCTCGGACGTGCGCGATACCTCGCTGCGCGTACCGCCGGGCGGTCAGGGAACCGTCGTCGAGGTGCGGGTGTTCTCGCGCCGCGGCGTCGACAAGGACGAGCGTGCCCTGGCGATCGAGCGCGAGGAGATCGAGCGTCTTGCGAAAGACCGCGACGACGAACGCGCGATTATCGACCGCAACACCTACGGCCGTCTGCGTGACATCCTGGACGGCAAGAAGGTGACCAAGGGTCCGAAGGGCATCGAGGTCGGCGACACCGTCTCCGACAAGACGCTTGAGCCTTTGTCTCACGGCCAGTGGTGGCAGATCGTCGTCGACGACGAAGACGTCATGACCTCGGTCGAAGACCTGAAGGCGCGGTTCGACGCGGCGGTCGCCGAGATCGAGAAGCGCTTCGAAAACAAGGTCGAGAAGCTGCAGCAGGGCGACGAACTGCCGCCGGGCGTCTTGAAGATGGTCAAGGTGTTCGTGGCGGTGAAGCGCAAGCTGCAGGCCGGCGACAAGATGGCCGGCCGTCACGGCAACAAGGGCGTCATCTCGCGCATCGTACCGGTCGAGGACATGCCCCATCTGGAGGACGGCACGCCGGTCGACGTCGTGCTCAATCCGCTGGGCGTGCCGAGCCGCATGAATGTCGGGCAGATCCTGGAGACCCATCTGGGCTGGGCGGCGGCCGGTGTCGGCCGACGTATCGGCCAGATGGTCGACAGCATCCAAAGCGGTGTGGCGTTGGACGGCGACAAGCCGGCGACGCCGGCGCAACTACGTGGTCTGCTTGGCGATGTCTATGGTGAGAGCGGCAAGGACGGTGTCGTGACAAAGCTCTCCGACACCGACACCCTGGAACTGGGCAATGATCTCAGGAGTGGCGTGCCGATGGCGACGCCGGTCTTCGATGGCGCCCACGAGCAGGATATCGCGCATCTGCTGGAGCTGGCCGGGTTCGACAAGTCCGGTCAGGAGGTGCTGATCGACGGACGCACGGGCGAGCCGTTCGACCGCCGCGTCACGGTCGGCCATCTCTATATCCTGAAGCTGCACCATCTGGTGGACGACAAGATCCACGCCCGTTCGATCGGCCCCTACAGCCTGGTTACCCAGCAGCCGCTGGGCGGCAAGGCGCAGTTCGGTGGCCAGCGATTCGGCGAGATGGAGGTGTGGGCGCTTCAGGCTTACGGCGCCGCGCACACGCTGCAGGAGATGCTGACGGTCAAGTCGGACGACGTGGCCGGACGTACGCGTGTTTATGAGTCCATCGTGAAGGGCGATCACAACTTCGAGGCGGGTATCCCCGAGAGCTTCAACGTTCTCGTCAAGGAGATGCAGGCCCTGGGTCTGAACGTGGAGCTACAGCAATCGAGCTGAGCGGACGCGACGACCCGGGATCAACGCCAAGAAGACATATAAGGAGAATGACATGAACGAGTTGATGCGAATCTTCGGCCAGGTGAGCGGACCGCAGAGCTTCGATCATATCAAGATCTCGATCGCCAGCCCGGAGAAGATCCGCTCCTGGTCCTATGGTGAGGTCAAGAAGCCCGAGACCATCAACTACCGTACCTTCAAGCCGGAGCGTGACGGCCTGTTCTGCGCGCGCATCTTCGGCCCGATCAAGGACTACGAATGCCTGTGCGGCAAGTACAAGCGCATGAAGTACAAGGGCATCGTGTGCGAAAAGTGCGGCGTCGAGGTCATCAAGTCCTCGGTCCGTCGCGAGCGCATGGGCCACATCGAACTGGCCGCGCCGGTCGCGCATATCTGGTTCCTGAAGTCGCTGCCCTCGCGCATCGGCCTGTTGCTCGACATGACCTTGAAGGAGCTGGAGCGCGTCCTCTACTTCGAGAACTATATCGTCGTCGATGCCGGTCTGACGCCTTTGGAAGAAGGCCAGCTGATGACCGAGGAGCAGTACTACGACGCCGTCGACGAGTATGGCGAGGATGCCTTCTCGGCCAGCATCGGCGCCGAGGCTGTGCGCGACATCCTCAAGAAGATCGACCTTGAGGACGAGCGAGAGTTCCTGCGCACCGAGCTTGCCGAGACCGGCTCCGAAGCCAAGCGCAAGAAGATCGTCAAGCGCTTGAAGCTGATCGAGACCTTCATCGAGTCCGGTAACCGTCCGGAATGGATGATCCTGGAAGTCATCCCGGTCATCCCGCCGGAGCTGCGCCCGCTGGTGCCGCTGGATGGCGGCCGGTTCGCGACCTCGGACCTGAACGACCTCTACCGCCGCGTCATCAACCGCAACAACCGCCTGAAGCGGCTGATCGAGCTGCGTGCGCCCGATATCATCGTGCGCAACGAAAAGCGCATGCTGCAGGAAGCCGTCGACGCCCTGTTCGACAACGGGCGCCGCGGCCGCGTCATCACCGGCGCCAACAAGCGTCCGCTGCGTTCGCTCTCCGACATGCTGAAGGGCAAGCAGGGCCGCTTCCGCCAGAACCTGCTGGGCAAGCGCGTCGACTATTCCGGCCGTTCGGTCATCGTTGTCGGACCGGAGCTCAAGCTGCACCAGTGCGGTCTGCCCAAGAAGATGGCGCTCGAGCTCTTCAAGCCCTTCATCTATTCGAAACTCGAGATGTACGGCAAGGCGCCGACCATCAAGGCGGCCAAGCGGCTGGTCGAGAAGGAGCGTCCGGAGGTCTGGGATATCCTGGAAGAGGTTATCCGCGAGCATCCTGTGCTGCTGAACCGCGCGCCGACGTTGCACAGGCTGGGCATCCAGGCGTTCGAGCCGGTGCTGATCGAGGGTAAGGCGATCCAGCTGCATCCGCTGGTCTGCGCCGCTTTCAACGCCGACTTCGACGGTGATCAGATGGCGGTCCACGTGCCGCTGTCGATCGAGAGCCAGCTTGAAGCCCGCGTGCTCATGATGTCGACCAACAACATCCTGAGCCCAGCCAACGGCAAGCCGATCATCGTGCCGTCGCAGGATATCGTCCTGGGCCTCTACGACATCACGATCGAGATGCCCGACGAGCCCGGCGAAGGCACTGTCTTCGGCAACATCGGTGAGATCGAGCATGCTCTGCAGGCAGGCGCGGTCACCATGCACGCTAAGATCAAGGCCCGCTTCGAAGGCGTCGACGAGAACGGCGAGCCGACGACGACCGTCGTCGACACGACGCCGGGCCGCATGATGCTGTCGGAGGTGCTGCCGCGTCACCCGCGTGTGTCGTTCGATCTGATCAACCGCGTGCTGACCAAGCGCGAGATCTCCGAGGTGATCGATGTGGTCTACCGCCACTGCGGTCAGAAGGAGACGGTCATCTTCTGCGACCGCGTCATGGCGCTCGGTTTCCATCACGCCTGCGATGCCGGCATTTCCTTCGGCAAGGACGACATGGTCATCCCGGAAGCCAAGGAAGAGCTGGTGCGCGACACCCAGGACCGGGTGCGCGAGTACGAGCAGCAGTACATGGACGGTGTCATCACCCAGGGCGAGAAGTACAACAAGGTGATCGACGCGTGGTCGCACTGCACCGACAAGGTCGCCGACGCCTTGATGGCGGGCCTCTCCAGCATGGAGGAGGTCGACGAGGCGACCGGCCGGCGCAAAGGGCTGAACCCGATCTACATGATGGCCCATTCCGGCGCCCGTGGTTCGGCGGCCCAGATCAAGCAGCTTGCCGGCATGCGCGGCCTGATGGCCAAGCCGTCCGGCGAGATCATCGAGACGCCGATCACGTCGAACTTCAAGGAAGGCCTGACCGTGCTCGAGTACTTCAACTCGACCCACGGCGCCCGTAAGGGTCTGGCCGACACCGCCTTGAAGACGGCGAACTCCGGTTACCTGACCCGCCGTCTGGTCGATGTGGCGCAGGATTGCGTCATCATCGAGGAGGACTGCGGCACCGTGAACGGCCTGACGGTCGAGGCGGTGACCCAGGGTTCGGAGGAGATCGTGTCGCTGTCCGAGCGTGTGCTCGGCCGCTTCGCGCTCGACCCGATCGTCGATCAGGGCACGGAGGAAGTCATCGTTCATCCCGGCGAGATGATCGAAGAACATCACATGGCGGCGATCGAAGGCGCCGGGATCGAGCAGATCCGTATCCGTTCGGTGCTGACCTGCGAAAGCGAGATCGGTGTCTGCGGCATGTGCTATGGCCGTGACCTCGCGCGCGGCACGACGGTCAACATGGGCGAAGCGGTCGGTGTTATCGCGGCCCAGTCGATCGGCGAGCCGGGCACCCAGCTCACCATGCGGACCTTCCATATCGGTGGCACGGCCCAGCGCGGGTCGGAGAGCTCCTCGATTGAATCGGCCATTGACGGCAAGGCGACCATCGCCAACCCGCGCCTGGTCGAGGACGGCGAGGGCAACACCATCGTGCTTGGCCGCAACTGCGAGCTGATCCTGGTCGACCGCAAGGGCAACGAGCGTTCGCGCAACCGTCTGCCCTATGGAGCACGTCTCCTGATCAAGGACGGCGAGAAAATCGGCAAGGGTGACACGCTGGCGCGTTGGGACCCCTACAACCTGCCGATCATCGCCGACCGCGACGGCGTCGTGAGCTATCAGGACCTGGTCGAGGGTATCTCGCTGCGGGAAATCACCGACGAGGCGAGCGGCATCTCGAACAAGGTCGTGATCGACTGGCGTCAGCAGCCCCGCGGTTCGGGTCTGCGCCCGCGCATCGTCATGACCGACGAGAAAGGCGAGCCGATCATGGCGAGCGAGGACCACGAGGCGAGCTTCGACCTCTCGGTCGACGCGATCCTGTCGGTCGACAACGGCGACAAGGTCCATGTCGGCGACGTCATCGCCCGTGTCCCCCGCGACTCCATCAAGACCCGCGACATCACCGGCGGTCTGCCGCGTGTTGCCGAATTGTTCGAGGCCCGCAAGCCGAAGGACCACGCCATCATTTCCGAGACCGATGGCTGGGTGCAGTTCGGTAAGGACTACAAGAACAAGCGCCGGGTCAACGTCAAGGAAGAGGGCGAAGACGGCGAGGTGCACGAGTACCTGCTGCCCAAGGGCAAGCATATCGCCGTCAATGACGGCGATTTCGTGCGCCGCGGCGATCCGCTGATCGACGGCAGCCCCGTGCCCCACGATATCCTGCGGGTCATGGGCGTCGAGGCGTTGGCCAACTACCTGGTCAAGGAGATCCAGGAGGTCTATCGCCTGCAGGGCGTGAAGATCAACGACAAGCACATCGAGGTGATTTGCCGCCAGATGCTGCAGAAGGTCGAGATCGAGAAGCCCGGCGACACGACTTATCTGGTCGGCGAGCAGGTCGATCGGCGCGAGTTCGACCTGGTCAACCGCAAGGCGGCCGAGGAGAGCCTGGAGCCGGCGAAAGCCCAGCCGGTCCTGCAGGGCATCACCAAGGCCAGCTTGCAGACCCAGTCGTTCATCTCGGCGGCCTCGTTCCAGGAGACCACCCGTGTCCTGACCGAGGCCTCGGTCGCCGGCAAGATCGACGATCTGATGGGTCTGAAGGAAAACGTCATCGTCGGGCGTCTGATTCCGGCCGGCACCGGCCGTGTCATGTCCCGCCTGCGCCGTCTGGAGGGCCTGGACGAGCAGGAGGCGGTCGAGGTCGACGAGGCCGCTTTGGAGGCCACCTTGCTCGATACGAGCGAGGCCCAGAGCGCCTGATCGAGGGGATGTGGCGGGGGCCGGCTCAAGGTCGGCCCCCGACCCCGAAAATCCGCTCTTTTTCTTGGGTTTTCGTGTTGACCTGCTATAGGCGCGTGACTATATTCCGCGCTCTCGCGGTGCCGGGGATTCGGTAACGTCGACCTATCCGCGAGCAGAACACGCATACGCGATGATATCAGGCCTCGGGCGAAACGCCGTCTGAGCGGTTCGGGGCCGCTATTTTCGCGTGTTTACTTGTAGAAGAATGAGGTTCGGTCCATGCCGACGGTGAATCAACTGGTTCGCAAGCCGCGTAAGCCGCGGCGCGCACGCAACAAGGTCCCCGCGTTGGAGGCCTGCCCGCAGAAGCGGGGCGTGTGCACGCGCGTCTACACGACCACCCCGAAGAAGCCGAATTCGGCCCTTCGTAAGGTCGCGCGCGTCCGGTTGACCAACGGTTTCGAGGTGTCGAGCTACATTCCCGGCGAGGGTCATAACCTCCAAGAGCACTCCGTGGTTCTGATCCGCGGCGGCCGCGTGAAGGACCTTCCGGGCGTGCGCTATCACATCGTGCGCGGCACGCTTGACACCCAAGGCGTATCGAACCGCCGCCAGGGCCGTTCGAAATACGGCGCCAAGCGACCGAAATAGGGATCAGGACCGATGTCACGTCGTCGCGCAGCAGAAAAACGCCAGGTCCTACCGGATGCCGTCTTCGGCGACACCGTCCTGACCAAGTTCATGAACAGCCTGATGTATGACGGCAAGAAGTCCGTCACCGAAGGCATTGTTTATGGTGCGCTCGACCGGATCAAATCCAAGGTCGGCCAAGATCCCATCGAGGTCTTTCACCAGGCCTTGAACAACGTCAAACCCGCGGTCGAGGTTCGCTCGCGGCGCGTCGGCGGTGCCACCTATCAGGTGCCCGTCGAAGTGAGAAATGACAGACAACAGGCTCTCGCCATCCGTTGGCTGATCGGCGCCGCGCGCGCCCGTTCGGAAACGACGATGGTCGACCGCCTTTCCAACGAGCTTATGGACGCCGCGCAGCAGCGAGGTTCGGCGGTCAAAAAGCGCGAAGACACACACCGCATGGCAGAGGCGAACAAGGCGTTCTCGCATTACCGCTGGTAACGGCTGAACACCTCCCGCGCTGCTGGTAACCCGGGGCCAGCGGGCCCCAAGGACGAGCAAGACGATGGCACGCACGCAACCACTCGAGCGTTATCGCAATATCGGCATCATGGCCCACATCGATGCCGGCAAAACGACGACCACCGAGCGCATTCTCTACTACACCGGCCGCTCCCATAAGATCGGCGAGGTCCATGAAGGCACCGCCACCATGGACTGGATGGAGCAGGAGCAGGAGCGCGGCATTACGATCACGTCGGCGGCGACCACCGCGTCGTGGCGTGACTACCGCGTCAACATCATCGATACGCCAGGCCACGTTGACTTCACGATCGAGGTCGAGCGTTCGCTGCGCGTGCTTGACGGCGCGGTCGCCGTCTTTGACTCGGTCGCCGGCGTCGAGCCGCAGTCCGAGACCGTCTGGCGCCAAGCCGACAAATACAGCGTACCGCGCATTTGCTTCGTCAATAAAATGGATCGCATCGGCGCCGACTTTTATCGCTGCGTCGACATGATCGAAGACCGCTTCGGCGTCGTTCCGGCAGTTCTCCAGCTTCCGATCGGCGCCGAAGCTGATTTTGTCGGTGTGGTCGACCTGGTGAAGATGAAGGGTGTCGTCTGGCAGGACGACAGCCTGGGCGCCAAGTTCGACGAAGTCGACATCCCCGACGAGCTTCAGGACCAGGCCGCGAGCTATCGCGAGAAGCTGCTGGAAACCGTCGTTGAAATGGATGACGACGTTCTCGAAGCCTATCTGGGCGGCGAAGAGCCGGACGAGGAGACGCTGCGCCGCTGCATTCGCGCGGGCACGTTGGAGCACAAGTTCGTGCCGATCCTGCTGGGCACCGCGTTCAAGAACAAGGGCGTGCAGCCGCTGCTGGACGCGGTCGTCGACTTCCTGCCGTCGCCGCTGGATGTGCCGGCGATCAAGGGCATTGACGTCAAGACCGAAGAGCAGGACGAGCGTCCGAGCACCGATGATGCGCCGTTTGCCGCGCTCGCCTTCAAGGTCATGGCCGACAAGTATGTGGGAACGCTGACTTTCGCGCGGGTCTATTCCGGCGTTATCAAGGCCGGCGATCAGATGCTGAACGCGGTCAAGGACTCCAAGCAGCGCGTCGGCCGCATGCTTCTGATGCATGCCAACAGCCGTGAGGACATCCAGGAAGCGCGCGCCGGCGACATCATCGCGTTCTGCGGCCTGAAGGGCACGACAACCGGTGACACGCTGTGCGATCCCGCCAAGGCGATCATTCTGGAGCGCATGGAGTTCCCGGATCCGGTTATCGAGGTGGCCGTCGAGCCGAAGACGAAGGCCGACCACGACAAGATGGGTGTGGCGCTGGCGCGTCTGGCGGACGAGGATCCGTCCTTCCGTGTCGGCAGCGACGAAGAGTCCGGCCAGACGATCATCAAGGGCATGGGCGAACTGCACCTTGAGATCATCGTCGACCGCATGAAGCGCGAGTTCAGCGTCGAGGCCAATGTCGGCGCGCCGCAGGTCGCTTATCGCGAGACCATCACGCGCGAAGCCGATATCGACTATACCCATAAGAAGCAGACCGGTGGCGCCGGCCAGTTCGCCCGCATCAAGGCGACCTTCGGTCCGGCCGAGCCCGGCGCCGGCTTCGAGTTCGAAAACAAGGTGACCGGCGGCAACATTCCGCGCGAGTACATTCCCTCGATCCAGTCGGGCATTGCCGCGGCCAGTTCGACGGGCGTGATCGCCGGCTTCCCGATGATCGACTTCAAGGTGGTCGTCTATGACGGCGCCTATCATGAGGTCGACTCCAGCGCCATGGCGTTCGAGACCGCTGCGCGCGCGGCGTTCCGCGAGGGCGTGGCGAAGGCGGGCCCGCAGCTGCTGGAGCCGGTCATGAAGGTTGAGGTCGTGACGCCCGAAGAACACATGGGCGACGTCATCGGCGATCTGAACAGCCGCCGTGGTCAGATCCAGGGCATGGAGCCGCGTGGTAATGCCCAGGTGGTACGCGCCAAGGTGCCGTTGGCAACCATGTTTGGTTACGTCAACGACCTGCGTTCGATGTCCCAGGGCCGCGCGACCTACACGATGCATTTCGACTGTTATGAGGCGGTGCCTCAAATGGTCTCTGAGGAGCTCAAGGCGAACCTCGCCTGAGCTCCTTACTTATTGGACAAGCTTTAGCCGAACGGAACGAGAGATATGGCGAAGGAGAAGTTTGAGCGTAACAAGCCGCATGTGAACATCGGCACGATTGGTCACGTTGACCATGGCAAGACGACGTTGACGGCAGCGATTACGAAGGTTTTGTCTCAGACGGGCGGTGCGACGTTCACGGATTACGCGTCGATCGACAAGGCGCCGGAGGAGAAGGAGCGCGGCATCACGATCAACACGGCGCATGTCGAGTATGAGACGGAGAACCGCCACTACGCGCATGTGGACTGTCCTGGCCATGCGGACTACGTGAAGAACATGATTACGGGCGCTGCGCAGATGGACGGGGCGATTTTGGTTGTGAGTGCTGCCGACGGCCCGATGCCGCAGACGCGCGAGCACATCCTTCTGGCGCGCCAGGTCGGCGTTCCGGCGATCGTTGTCTACCTGAACAAGGTCGATCAGGTCGACGACGAGGAGCTTCTGGACCTTGTCGAGCTTGAGGTCCGCGAGCTGCTTTCGTCCTATGACTTCCCGGGCGACGACATTCCGGTGATCCGCGGTTCGGCGTTGGCCGTGATGGAAGACGGCGACGCGAAGATCGGCGCTGAATCGATCCTTGAGCTGATGCGCGAGGTGGATGCGTACATCCCGACGCCCGAGCGCGCGGTGGACCGTCCGTTCCTGATGCCGATCGAGGACGTTTTCTCGATTTCGGGTCGTGGCACGGTTGTGACGGGCCGTGTTGAGCGTGGCCAGGTTAATGTCGGCGACGAGATCGAGATTGTCGGCATCAAGGACACGACGAAGACGGTTTGCACGGGCGTTGAGATGTTCCGCAAGCTGCTGGACAGCGGCCAGGCTGGCGACAACATCGGCGTTCTGTTGCGCGGCACGAAGCGCGACGAGGTTGAGCGCGGCCAGGTTCTTGCGAAGCCCGGGACGATCACGCCGCACACGAAGTTCAAGGCCGAGACATACGTTCTGACGAAGGAAGAGGGCGGTCGTCACACGCCGTTCTTCACGAACTACCG
>JANQGO010000183.1 GCA_028277285.1 Alphaproteobacteria bacterium
TTCGGCTTCATGCCGCTGCTCGGCCTCTATGCGCTGGCCGGGATCATCGTCAACAACGCCATCGTGCTGATCGACCGCATCGACATCGAACGCGGCCGCGACGGAGCGGATCCCTTCGAGGCGATCGTCACCGCGTCGGCCCAGCGGGTGCGGCCGATCCTGATGAGCACCATCACGACGATCCTCGGCCTGTCGCCGCTGATCGTCGGTGTCGATGCCCTGTTCTTCGGCATGGCCAGCGTCATCGCCAGCGGCCTGTTGGTCGGCACGGTGCTGACGCTGGGCGTGGCACCGGTGCTGTACAGCTTGTTCTTCGGCATCCGCCCGGTGCCGGCCTTGCAGCGCCCGGCCGCCGGCCCACCCTCCCTGCTGGCGCCGACCGCGACCCCACCGCGCCAGGAAGCCGGCGTCTGACCGACCCAGCCGGTCCCTCGGACCGGCCGGGCGTTCACACTGGCGGTGGCACGTATCTGCTGGCAGCCTATGCGACGGCGACGAAGGACGATCTCAGCGCGAACGAGAGGAGGGCGTTGAGGCGGTTGGTGGAGGAGAAGATTGATGGGTGCGCTCGGCGAGCTGCTGATCGAGGGACTGGAGCAGGCGGTCGCTTACAAGCGCGGCGAGATCGAACTGCCGGCGCGGGACATCGACGTACCCGATGTGGACGTCAAGGCGCTCAGGACAGCCCGCGGCATGTCCCAACGCGAGTTTGCGGCCTTCTACGGCTTCGCTCTGTCGGCACTGCGCGACTGGGAGCAGAAACGCCGACGGCCCGATCGCTCCGCCCGGGTCCTGCTCCGCGTCATCGAGCGCGAACCCGCGGCCGTCGAGCGGGCGCTGGCGACCTGACCTCGGTTGCAGGAGAAGCCGCCCAAGTCACCCTGGAAGAACCGAGGAGCATCGCATCGTGATCAAATTGGTGATGTGTCTGACCCGGCGCGCCGATATCACCCGTGAGCAGTTCCAGGACTACTGGCTGAACAAGCATGGGCCCTTCTTCCAGAAGAACGCCGCCGCCATGCGCTCCAAGAAATACGTGCAATCCCACACCCTGGATACGCCCCTGAACGACGGGATGCGAACCTCGCGCGGCATGATGCCCGAATATGACGGTGTGGCGGAGGTCTGGTTCGAGTCCGAAGACGACCTGATGGCCGCCATGAGCTCGCCCGAGTTCCAGGAACTGGGCGCGGCATTGCTGGAGGATGAGGGCAACTTCGTGGATCACGCGAGATCGTCGGCGTTTCTGGTCCGGGAGATTGAGCTGTAGGCGGCGGGCGTGGAGCTGCGACCACAGGGGTGCGATCCGAACAGGAAGGCGGCTGGCGGGGATTCAGGGTATTTGGTAAACTGTGACCGTAGTCGACCGCAATCGTAATCTCCGCGTAATCTCCATAGTCTCGATGTATCGGAAGATCTAGCGTTAATGGTGCGAACCGTAGATCGTGCCGCATTCGAACAGGTGACTCGACAGTGGGTTTTGCCTCCTTGTCTTCACATTCCCATTGTCGCCAAAGACAGGCGCGCGATTGAAGATCATATTGGCGACGTTGTTTCGGTCGTTTCCCCTGATAAAGCACTTCTGGTTCGTGTTGACCCACCACCTCCGCCCGATATGAGATTGCCGATTTTTTCTCACCCGAACATCACAAATCTGTTTCAAGAACTTCAGCTTTGGGTAAGCCCTGAATATACGCGGTACCGGAATGCTTGGAAGCGTTCGTTAGGTCCCGCCACGATTGAGGGAAAGGTGCTGCATCACATATACAACAGGCGCATGGCAAAGTTGCGAGAGTTCGAGTACATCCGAATTGTATCCATCTCGAGGCGAGCGAACTCAAGTAGCGCATTTACCGAGCAGTGGGGCGTTGATTTATTTAAGCCGGAGTATCTTCGGCGGCTGGGGCGCCGCGGTCTGCGCATGCAATATGCCGATCTTGGCGATCTTCTTGTGATGCTCGATATCTCGTTGGGAGGTGGGGTGCAGGAAGTTCTCCGAATTGGTCAAAACCTGGTCGAAGTCCCAGGCAGTACAGCGAGGGGTTGAATGGTTGGGGCTGCGGTGACGTCGGCGGGACAACGTCGCCAACCTACGTCGTCACTGGGATGAGCGAGCCTCAAGTCCGCGGTTTCAGGTTCTCCGGATCGTAGAGCGGCTCGTAGCCGACGCCGGCGACTTCGACCGGGTAGATTTCGCCAAAGTACTCCACCTGGAAGGTGTTGCCCTTCACCGCGTTCTCGTGGGGCAGGTAGCCCAAGGCGATGTTGCGGCCGATGGTGGGGCCGTAGGCGATCGACGTGGTGTAGGAGAGGCGGCCTTCGCTGTCGGTCAGGGTTTCGCCGATCTTGGGGTCGAGGATGGGCAGGGTGCCGACGGGGTAGCGCAGCACGCCCTTCGAATCCTTGTTGTCGGTGATGACCAGGGTGCACAGGGTGGCGGGCTGGTGGGGGCGAGCGCGGTGCGCCAGGTAGGCCGGTTTGCCGATGAAGTCGGCGTCCTTGACCTTGGGGCGGGCGAGGTCGGCTTCCAGCAGGTTGTACTCAGTCAACAGGTCGGCGTTCTGTAGGCGCAGGCTCTTTTCCATGCGGCGGCTATTGGCGTAGGTCTCCACGCCGAAGGGCATGACGCCCTGGGCGCGGATGGCGTCCCAGACCGGCAAGGCGTCGGCATAGGCCATGTGCAGCTCAAAACCCTGCTCGCCGACGTAAGATATGCGGAAGGCCAGGACGTCCTGGCCGGCGATGCGGATGTCCTTGAGCGAGGCGAAGGGGAAGGCGTCGCGGTCCAGCGCCGCGGGGTCCTCCACCACCTTCTGCAAGCGGTCCCTGGCGTTCGGGCCCCAGACGCCGATGGTGACCAGCTCGGTCGACCGATCGGTGATCTCGACCGCGTAGCCGAGATCGGCAGCCATGCGCTTCATATAGGTGAAGTCGCGGTTGCCGGCGTCGGCGCCGTCGATGAAGCGGATGCGGTCGGCCAGGCGAAAGACCGTGAAATCGGCCCGCACCATGCCGTTGTCATCAAGGAAGTGGGTGTAGATGCCCTTGCCGACCTGGTTGTCGGCGCCGACCCGGGCGACGCACAGATACTCCATGAACGCCACATGGTCGGGGCCGGTCACGTCATAGATGGCGAAGTGCGACAGGTTCACCATGCCGACATC
>JANQGO010000483.1 GCA_028277285.1 Alphaproteobacteria bacterium
TGCGCCTTCAGCGTCACGATGACGAAGTCCTGGACGCCGAACTCATCGGGGTTATCGGTGGCGTTGACGGTAAGGGTTTCCCGGGCGCCGTCCGCTTCGATCAGGGTCAGCCCGTCGGACCGGATCGCCGCCAGATGCGGACCCCTGGCGATCAAGGAGAGATCGACATCGGTCTTGGCCAGGCGCGCGCCCATCAGCCCGCCGATGGCACCGGCGCCATAGATCGCGATGCGGGTCATGCCAAGCCCAGCTTTTCCGCCAGGCCGATGCGCTGCAGCTTGCCGGTCGCGCCCTTGGGGATTTCATCCAAGAAGACCACCGTGCGCGGCACCTTGAAATCGGCCAGGTGTTCGCGCGCAAAGTCCCGTATCGCTTGGGCGTCCGTATCCTCGCCGTCGCGCAGGACAACGGCCGCGGCGACGTCTTCGCCCAACTTGTCGTGGGGCTGCGCGAAGGTGACGACCTGTTCGACGGCGGGATGGTCCATCAGCACTTCATCGACCTCGCGCGGCGAGATCTTCTCGCCGCCACGGTTGATAATCTCCTTCAATCGTCCGGTCAGGCTCAGGTAACCGTCTGCGTCGATCTGACCCTGGTCGCCGGTATGGAACCAGCCGTCGGAGAAGGCCTCGGCGTTGGCTTTGGGGTTGTTTTCATATCCGCTGGTGACGTTGGGGCCGCGGATGACGACCTCGCCGATCGCGCCCTGATCAAGAAGCGCGCCTGCCTCGTCCATGATCGCAATCTCCGGGCCCGCGGCCAGCCCAACCGTGCCGGGTTTGCGTTCGGCCGGCGGCAGCGGGTTGCTGGCCATCTGATGGGCCGCTTCGGTCATGCCGTAGGCCTCGATCACCGGGGCGGCGAACGTCGCCTCCAGTTCGGCCATCACCTGGGGCGGCAGCGAGGACGATGACGAGCGGATAAGGCGCAACGGGTTCGCCGTGACGATGTCCTGGTTCCGGCCGGCGCGCGACAGGATCGCCTGATGCATGGTCGGCACGGCGGTGTACCAGGTGGGCGCGACCGCTTCGAGCCACGGAAAGAACTTAAGCGCGTTGAAGCCGGGGGTGCAGGAAATCGATGCGCCGGCGCTCAGCGTCGACAACACCGCCGCGATAAGACCGTGAATGTGAAACAGCGGCATGACATTGAGGCAACGGTCGCTGGGCGTCAGTGCCAGCGTCGCCGCGATGTGCCGGGCCGAGCTGCAGATATTGGCGTGGCTAAGCGGCACGATCTTCGGCCGTGATGTCGTGCCGGATGTGTGCAGGACCAGCGCCGTATCGTCCGGTTCGGCAAAACCGATCTCTTCGGGCGTGGCGCCGGTCGGCGCGCCTTGCAGCGTAAACGAACCGGCGGGCCCGCCCGGAGCGGCACTCAGTTCGAAGACGGGTATCGACAGATCTCGGGCAATTTGCATGGCCTGCGACGTGCTGCCGTGCTCGACGACCAGTGCCTTGGCGCCCAGGTCGTCCAGGTAGAAGCGGAACTCGTCGCCGCGATAGGCGGGATTCAGCGGCGCGGTGGTTGCGCCCGCGGCGATGGCGACGAAGGCGACGGCCATCTCCGGTCCATTGGGCAGGACAATGGCAACCCTGTCGTTGCGGCCGACTCCAAGCCGATTGAGGGCCGAGACGGTGTTGGCCGTTAGGTCGCGAAGGGCGCCATAGGTCAACCATTCGCGATCCGGCGCGCCGATCGCCGCGGCACGGTCGTCTCCGGCCGAAATCAAGCGAATCAGCGCGTTTGTGGGCATCGTGTCTGCGTTTGCGTCCATGGCTCTTCGTACTATGGCGTGACGCCCGTCATTGCAAACCTTGCTTGGCGGTCGATATCGTCAACATTCTTTCGCGCAATCATAAGTAGATCTTGTGACAAACTTGTTCGTGCGATGGGATGTATACTTGGTCGCGACGGGATTACGGCAAACGGCTCCCCGTTTGCGTGACGTGACCGGGCCGGTGAACGGCAGAGGAGCAGTAGCGGATACCCGATGGTCGATCTGTGGTCGAACTGGCTGATACCAGGTCTGGCCGGGCTGCTCTTGGGTTTGGCGGCCGGCATCGGCGCGTGGTTCGTGCTGCGCCGCCGGTCCGACCATGAAAGCCTCATTTCCGATGTCACGCGCAATGCCGCCACCATGCTCTGGATGGCTGACGCTGACGGCACGACGACCTACGGCAACAACGCGTGGCGCTGCTACCTGGGCATCGCGTCCAACGAGGACCTTGAACAGGCGTGGGTCGCGGCCTTGCATCCAGACGACAAGGCCACGTACAGCAAGGCCTGGCGCCGCGCCATGGAGGACCACGAGCCGGTCAGCCTGGAGTACCGGTTGCGGCGCCATGACGGTGTCTATTGCTGGCTCTTCGAGAGCATTCGCCAACGCTTTGATGATGCCGGGCGGTTCAAGGGACTGGTCGGCTCCAGCTTCGATATCACGCGGCGCAAGGACGCCGAGCAAGCGCTGAGGGCAAGCGAGCAGCGTTTCCGCAATCTCTTCGCGTCGGCTCCCGCCGGTATCTGGCAGGAGAACTATTCGGCGACCAAGGTCTTCATGGATCAGTTGCGCGCCGACGGCGTGGTGGACTTCGACGAGCATTTCGACAACCACCCCGACGATCTCGACAAGGCCATCGATCTGATCGAGGTCGTCGACGTCAATCAGGCGGTCCTTGACATCTACAAGGCCGGATCGATGGACCGGCGGACGTTCATCGAAGAGGTCGAACGACCGGAACGGCGCATGTTCTGGCGGCGGTTCCATAAACAAGAGTTGGCGCGTCTTGCCGCCGGCGACAGCCGTCCGGTGGTGGACTATGAAGACCTTGCCTTCGACGGTATGCCGCTTCGCATCCGCTCGGTCTCGTTCGTTGCCGACGAGTTCAAGTCGACCTGGGAGTGCGTCACGTCCTGTGTTCTGGACGTTACCGAAAACCACCAGGCCATGGTCGAACGCCAAGCCAGCGAAGACCGCTACCGTTCGCTGTTCGATGAAACGCCGGTCGGTATCCTTGAAGAGGACTATTCGCTGGTGAAGCTGGCGATCGACGCCTTGGTCGATTCAGGCATCCACAACATCGAGTCCTATCTTTTGGAACGGCCCGACGAGGCGAAGCGCATCAGTGGCATGGCGCGTGTCGTTGCGGTCAACCAGGCGCTGTTGGACATGTTCGGCGCGCCGGACCAGGAAAGCCTGGTCGCCTACCTGGACCGTCAGAAGGCGAGCTACGAGTGGGCGACACGATACGCCCGCGAGATCGGCCACTTGTTGAACGGTCACCACCGTTATCTCACCGAGCTGCAGGAAACGGCGTTCGACGACACCACGTTCGACATCAAGTCGGTAACGCTGCTGCCTGATGCCCATGCCGGCACGTGGTCGCGGGTCATCACGACGTTCGAGGACATTACCGTGCGCAAACGCACGGAAGCGGCTCTCCAGTCGAGCCAGGCGCGTTATCGCGACCTGTTCGACCAGACGCCGATCAGCATTTGGGAAGAAGACTTCTCGCTGGTCAAATCGCGCATCGACGAACTGCGCGAGTTCGGCATCACCGATATCGGTGCCTATCTGGACGAGCATCCCGAGGTGGTCGAGGAACTCAGCGAGCTGATCAGGGTCATCGACGTCAACCAGGTCACTGTCGATCTTTATGGTGGCATCAACGCGACCAGCGTCGTCGAGGCGGCGCGCCAGAGCGATTGGCGCATCCGATGGGCACCGATCCACGCCAACATGGTGTCGGTCATGGCACGCGGCGGTACGCGTGCCGAGATCGAAGCGTTCGACCAGACACTGGAAGGCCGCGATTTCGCGGTCAGAGCGGTCAGCGTGCTGCCGGAGTCCCATGCCGGCACGTGGTCGCGAGTCATTTGCGCGATCGAAGACATCAGCCGGCTGCGTGACGCCGAAGAAGGCCGGCGCCAGAGCGAACAGCGTTTCGAGCAACTCGTGCGCATGCTGCCGGACCCGGTCATG
>JANQGO010000217.1 GCA_028277285.1 Alphaproteobacteria bacterium
AGACATGGACAACGCCGTCGCCTATTGCGCCAGCCAGACCCACAGTTCCGTCGCCCGCGGCTTCCGTATCCTCGGTTTCCGCCGCGACCAGTTGCGTCCGATCGCGATCGATGACCATTTCCGCATCGACATGAACGCGCTGAAAGCCGCGATTGCCGAGGACCAGGCGGCCGGCCGCCGTCCTTTCTGCATCGTCGGCAACGCGGGCACGACCAACACCGGCGCCGTCGATCCGTTGAACGAGATGGCCGATCTGGCGGTCGAGCACGACCTGTGGCTCCATGTCGACGGCGCCTATGGCGGCGCGGCGAGCCTGGTGCCCGAAGGCCGCGCGCTGCTCGCCGGCATGGAGCGCGCCGACAGCGTCGTCATCGACCCGCACAAGTGGCTGTTCCAGCCCTATGAGGCCGGCGTCGTCTTCGTCAGGCATCCCGGTCTTCTGGACCGCACGTTCGCGAGCAGCCCGGAATACCTGCAGGACGTCGCCGCCGGTGAGCAGGAGGTCAACTTCTCCGAACGCAGTGTGCAACTTTCGCGCGGCCTGCGCGCCTTCAAGCTGTGGCTGTCGCTCAAGGTCTTCGGTGCCGAAGCCTTCCGCGCCGCCGTCCAGCGCGGCATCGAGATCGCCGAGCGTGCGCAGACCATGCTGGAGGAAAGCGGCCGTTTCGTGATCGTGACAGCCGCCACGATCGGCGTCGTGACGTTCCGGTTCGAGCGCGACGGCCTGGACGACACCGCACTGGACCGTGTGCACCGGCGTATCGTCGATGCGCTGCTGCAGGACGGCTATGCCTTCGTGACGTCGACGGAACTGGGCGGACGCACCTGTCTGCGTTTCTGCACCATCAACCCGCGCACGACCGACGAGGACCTGGCCGGCACGATCGAACGGATCATCCGGTTTGGCGATGACGTGACTGCCTGAATCCGTCCGATTCCGCCCAAAACTGTGTGGAATTTGTGGGTGTCATGGCCCAATCGGGCAGTTTCGGGTCAATGCGAAGTGAATGGTGCAATCTGCGTTTGGCGTGCTAATCTCCCTTAATCTACAGCGTAGAACTCTGGGAGACCCCCCTTATGCATATTGATGATGTTATTGCGCGGGTTCGCGACCGCGCTATCAGTCGACGCGACCTCAACAAAGCCATGGCGGCAGCCGGCATCCTGACCGTCGCCGCGCCGATCACCGGTGCGAAGGCCGATGCGGACGGCGAGGTGATCTACTACACCTGGGCCGGCTACGACATTCCCGAGATTTGGCCGAAATATGTCGAGATGTACGGCGCCGAGCCGGAAACACCGTTGTTTGGCGACAACGCCGAGACCTTCGCCAAGATGCGCGCGGGTTTCCAAGTCGATGTGACCCACCCCTGTGCCGGCAGCACGATCGTACGCTGGCGCGATGCCGGCTTGCTGCAGCCGATCGACACATCCCGCCTGTCGAACTGGCCCGACATGGTACCGGCGCTCACCAATCTGGAAGGCAGCATCGTCGACGGCGACAACTACTTCGCACCGTGCGAGTGGGGTCAGACATCGATCACCTACCGCACCGATCTGGTTGAGGTCGAGGAAGAAAGCTGGGGTATCCTGTGGGACGAGCGGTATGCCGGCAAGCTGACCATGCTGGATGCGGCCGAAGACGCGTGGTGGTGCGCGGCAATCTACGCCGGCATCGACACCAACAACCCCACCGAAGAAGGCCGCGCCAAGGTGCTGGAGCTTCTGCGCCAGCAACGTCCCCTCTTGCGGGCGTACTCCAGCGACATGACCAGCGTGCAACAGATGCTCGCCTCCGGTGAGGTTGTCGCCGCCATGACCTGGAACGGCACGCCGTGGGAGCTCTCCGCGCAGGAGATCCCGGTCCGCTTCGCCGATGTCAAGGAAGGTGCCTTGACCTGGGTGTGCGGTCTGGTGCTGGCCGAAGGCGCGCCCCACTACGACAAAGCCCACGATCTGATCGACGCCATGCTGGATCCGAGCGCCGGCGAGTTCATCACCGGCGAGTACGGCTATGGTCATTCGAACGTGAAAACCTGCGACCTCTTCAGTGACGAGGACTTGGCCGCCCGCGGCCTGTCGCGTGATGTCATGAGCATGCTCAACCGTGGCGTCTTCGTTCTGGTCGTCGACCCCGA
>JANQGO010000273.1 GCA_028277285.1 Alphaproteobacteria bacterium
AACAGATCGAGCAGCTGCCATGGGGCCAGCCGGTCAATCCTCATAAGCGCCTCGAGCTGCTCTCCGCCGACGCGATCGAGGCGATCCACAACAACTCGCTGCGCATTCTCGAAGAGATCGGCGTTGCCTTTCATCTGCCCGCTGCCGTCGACCTGTTTGCCGAAGCCGGCGCCATCATCGGCGACGACGGCATGAACGTGCGCATCGGCCGTGACATTGTTGAGCGGGCGCTCTCGACCGTCGCCCGGTCCTCGCGGCTGACGCCGCGTAACATCAACCACGCCGTCGACATCGACACCGAGAAGCTCGCCTTCGCCACCGTACTCGGCCCGCCCAACTGTCATGACATCGAACGCGGCCGCCGGCCGGGCACCATCGCCGACTTCGCCGATTTCGTCAGATTGGGCCAGTTCTTCAACATCATCCACATGATCGCGGGTTCGCCGGTCGAACCCATGGACGTGCCGGTCGAAGTCCGCCACCTGGTCTCGACCAAGGTGATGTTGGAACTGTCCGACAAGGTGCCCTACGTCTTCTGCCACAGTCCGCAGCGCATTCACGACGTGCTCGACATGATCGCGATCTCGCGCGGCATCACCCGCGACGGCCTGATCGAAAGCCCGTCGACCTACGCCATCATCAACACGAACTCGCCCCTGCAATACGACGCGCCGATGGCCGCGGGCCTGATCGAACTGGCGCGCCATAACCAGACGCCGCTGATCACGCCGTTCTCACTCGCCGGCGCGACAATGCCGGTCTCGCTCGCCGGCGCGGTGTCGCTGTCGAACGCGGAAATGCTGGCGGGCCTCGTGCTCACCCAGTTGGCGAAGCCGGGCGCACCGGTGGTGACCGCCGCCAAGACCTTGAATGTCGACATGAAGACCGGCGCGCCGGCGTTCGGCTCGGCCGAGGCCAACCAGTCGCTGCAGATCGGTGCCCAACTGGCGCGCCGTTACGGCCTGCCCTACCGCGCGTCGAACTTCACCAGTTCCAACGCGGTCGACGCCCAGGCGGCCTACGAGTCCCAGGCCCAGCTATGGGCCGGCGTTCTGGCCGGCGCCAACGTCATCATGCACGCGGCCGGCTGGCTGGAAGGCGGCCTCTGCTCATCCTTCGACAAGTTCATTCTGGATGTCGAGATCCTGCAGATGATGGCGAGCTACCTGCAACCCGTCGAAGTCAGCGACGAGACCCTGGCGTTCGACGAGGTCGTCAGTGTCGGCCATGGCGGCCACTATTTCGGCACCGACCACACGATCGCGTCCTACGAGAGCGCGTTCTATCTGCCGCTGATCTCAAACACGAAAAACTACGGTCAGTGGGCCGAGGAAGGATCGCTCGACGCGACCCAGCGGGCGCACGAGCTCTACAAACGCGCCCTTAACGAATACCAGCAGCCCGCTCTCGAACCGGACCGCCAGGAAGCGCTCGATGCCTTCGTCGCGTGCCGGACCGAGGAAGGCGGCGCGCCGATCGACTGGTAACCCCACGCCCCTTGGCGGGACATCCCGTGACCCACACCTTTCCCCACCTCTTCTCGCCGCTTTCCCTGCGCCACAAGACGCTGAAGAACAGGCTCGTGTTCGGCGCGCACACCGCCAACATGTCGGTCGACGGCCTGCCGCTTGACCGTCACTACGGCTACTACCTGGAGCGCGCCATCGGTGGCGCGGCGATGATCGTTGTCGAGCCGATGCCGGTTCACGGCTCTGCCGTCCTGACGCGCGGCAACTTTCGCCACGCAAGCGACGACGTCGTCCCCCACTTCCGGCGCATCACCGACGCCTGCCACGAGCATGACGTCGTCATGATCCAGCAGCTCTACCATGTCGGCCAGCACGGCGACTGGGACAACTCGTTCAGCGCCTATCCCTCGCCTTCCGGTCTGCCGTCGTTCCACGACGCCATGGGCAGCCACGCCATGACCGAGGCGGAGATCGAGACCATGATCGATGCCTTCGTGCAGGCCGCCCAACGCTGTCAGGCGTGCGGCTTCGACGGCATCGAACTGTTCGCCGCCTACAACGCCCTGATCGATCAGTTCTGGACTCCGTTCAACAACCGGCGCGATGACCGCTGGGGCGGGTCGCTGGAGAACCGCCTGCGGTTCTCGTCGGGGATCATGCAGCGCATTCGCAAAGCTTGCGGCAACGATTTCATCGTCGGGCTTGCCGTCAGCATCGAAGACGAGGCCGATGTCGCGCTCTCGGTCGAGGCGCTGTCGGAGATCATTGCCTGGCATGACGAACGCCAGTTGATGGACTATGTCACCTGCGGCTTCGGCAGCTACTTCAGCTCCGGTACCATCATCCCGACCTTCGTCTGGCCCGACAAGTTGGGGGCGCCCTATGCGGAGGAGCTGAAGAAGGTCCTGCAACACGCGCGCATGCAGGCCGAGGCCCACATCCGCACGCCCGAGAACGCCGACTACGTCATCGCTTCGGGCCAGGCCGACATGGTCTCGATCGTGCGCGGCCAGATCGCCGATCCCCATCTGGGCAACAAGGCACGCGACGGCAGGCCGGAAGACATCCGCCCGTGCATCTCGTGCAACCAGATGTGCAACGGCCGGCGGTCGCGCGACTACTGGGTCTCCTGCCTGATCAATCCCTCGGCCGGACGCGAGTTCGAATTCGGCGGCGATCGTTTCAAGCCCTCGCCCCAGCCAAAGCGGGTCCTGGTCGTCGGCGGTGGTCCGGCCGGCATGGAGACAGCGCGTGTTGCCGCCGAGCGCGGCCATCGCGTGACGTTGGCAGAAGCGGCACCTGACCTTGGCGGTCAGTACCGGCTGGCCGGCCAGCAGCCACGCCGCCAGCAGATCCTCGATCACATCGCGTGGTACGAGACGCAGCTCGCCAAACTCCAGGTCGAGGTGCGGCTGAACACCTATACTGATGCCGCTGACATCTCACCGGACGACCATGACGAGATCGTCGTGGCGACAGGCTCGCTGCCGTCCGGCAGCGGCTTCCAGCGCGCCTTGCCTGGCCAGGACATGCTGCCCGGAGCCCACCAGGCCAACGTCTTCTCCGTCGAAGACGTGATGTCGCGCGCCGCCCGTCTCGGCGATCGTGTCATCCTGCTGGACGAAGACGGCAACTGGCGCGGCGCCGGTACCGCTTGGTATCTGGCCGAGCGCGGTCACAAGGTGATCCTGGTGACCCAGCACTCCAAGGTCGGCGCCGACATCGCCAGAACCAATGTCGACTATCGCCTGCGCGTCACCCTGCGCCGCCTGGGCGTCGCGTTTCACACCGAAGCGGGTTTGCTCGATTGGCGCGGCGACGGCGCGACCGTGCTCGACTTCCTGTCCGGCGAGCAGTCGTTCGTGGCGGCCGATTCGTTGGTACTCGCGACAACGAACGAACCGTTCGACGACCTGTCTGACGCCCTTCCAGCAGAGCACGCCAACGTTCATCGCCTGGGCGATTGCGTCGCCGCGCGCACGGCCTATGTCGCGTTCTTCGAAGGACGCAAGCTCGGTTTGGCGCTCTGACGGTTAGACGAGGTCGCGCGGAACGGCGTCATTCCATTCGCGCATGAAGATGCGTTCGTCGCCGTCATAGGCCTCCAGACGCCCGCAGACATAGAACGTCTCGCGGTCGCATCGCTGGGAGGTCACGATCTCCGTGCGCACCGACCAGTCGTCGCGCGCCATGGTGACGGTACGCCTTGCCTCGACCTTGGCGGATGCCGGATCGTCGGGGTGGACGCAATAGGTCCTGACGGTGCGACCGCCCTTCACCATGCCATGGTTGGTATCGTGGCGCCGGCCGTGATCCTCGACCGTCACGGCCGTCACCGCACCGCTTTCGAGATCACGTTCGACGAATCGGCGGTGGTTCTCGGGCTCCACGACCTCCTGTACAGACGCTTCGGCCAATTCGGCTTCGGCGAAGGACACCTTGACGTCAGGACGCCTGGGCATGACCGGCAGCTCCAGCGAACTGACGCCCGTGCACACGGAGAGCGTCGGTTTGTCAGGCGCTGGCCAGACAAGCGGCCAGTAGGACGTTGAGACGGCAACGCGCAGCCGGTTGCCCGGCGGCACCGCATAGGCGATGTCGTCCAGCACAACACGCACCCGATAGCGCTCGCCGGGTTCGACCGGTTCCAGGTCTACATGGCCATTGCGGTGTGTCAGGTTCAGCAATCCGTATGTGATCCGAACCGATGCCCCGTCCGGCGCGACATCGCACAGCCGCACCGCCACTTGACCGACAGCGCGGTCACACGCGAGCTCCAGTTCGACCGCCGGTGCGCCCGCCAGTTCCATCCGTTCGGTAAGCGGTTCGGTGTCGAACAACAGGGAACCGCCGTCATCGAGGCGCTGATCGCCCGGCGATTCCGGTCCCCAGCCCATGGGGCAGATCTCGCTGGCCGCGGTTCCCGTCGTCAGAGGCGAGGAGATTGTCAGTTCGTGTTCCGGTTCGGCCGCATCGTCAAGGCTGCCGCGGTTCAAGACCAGTTGCCGGGTCTCGACGGCTTCGGGCGGCCAGCTCGCCGCGCCGATCCATGATCCCTTCCGTTTCTCGTACCAGGCGCGCGGAGGTTCGGAGTCGTAGACCCAAACCCGAAAGCGCGGTTCGTCCAGAACGTCGGTCTCACGGCCTTTGAGCCAGTGATCCCACCATCGCACACATTCCTGAAGATAGCCGATCTGCGGGCCCGGCATGGCGTCATAGGGATAGCCGTGGAGCCAGGGACCGATGATGGCGCGCGACGCCTCCGGCACCTGCCTCATGATGCGCGGCACCGGCGTCGAGTAAACGTCGCCCCAGCCGCCGGCGATGAGTGCCGGCACGTCGATCGGCTGCGCGGAATCGCAGATCGAGCCATGGGACCACAAGGCATCGCGGCGTTGATGGCGCAGCCATGCCGGCAGGGTGAACTCGTGCGCCTCAAGGCGTTCAAGCCACACGTCGCGCCAGGTCGCCGCGGCGTTGTCGCCCAGCAAGGTCGGATCGGGCGGCACCGAGAAGAACGACAGCATGGTCGCCGACCAACCGTGATGTTCGGTGAGCTGACAGCCGCCGCGATAGTGCATGCAGTCGGCGTAACGGTCGTCCGAACAGCCGCTCGCGACGATCGCCCTCAGCGCCGGCGGGCGGCAGGCGGCGACCTGGAGCGAGTTATAGCCGCCCCACGAGTTGCCCATCATGCCGACAGCGCCGTCACACCAGGGCTGGCGCGAGAGCCAGTCGATGACCTCGACGCCGTCGTCGATCTCCTGCTGGGTGTATTCGTCGGTGATCAGCCCGTCGGACTCGCCTGTACCGCGCACATCGACCCGAAGACAGGCGTAACCGTGCCCGGCCATGTACCGATGCGCATGCTCGTCGCGCGTCTGCGTCTTGTGGCGCTTGGCGTAAGGCAGATATTCCAGGACCGCAGGCACCGGGTGTTGTTCCGCATCGACCGGCATCCAGGCGCGCGCCGCGAGCCGGCAGCCATCGGCAAGCGTGATCCAGAGGTTCTCGATTTCACGGATCTCGTTGGGAAAGCTATCGATGGTTTTCATGGTGGCTGTCCGATTGAAGGTGAAACGGGTGGCGGCTCGCTAGAGCGGATCATGGTTAGGGGGAACCGCGTGACGGTTCCCCCTAACCATGTGAATCCGCTCTCCATCTATGAGCAGAGCAGATCCTGCCTTGACGGAATCGCGTAGCGATTCCGTCAAGGCAGGATCTGCTCTAAAGCCGCCACCCGCTTGCAGGCCATAGGACTGGGAGATGCTAAATGCCGGCCTGGACCTCTTCCCACATGACGGCGATCTTGTCGGAGTTCGCCATCGGTCTCGAAAAGTGCGTGTTGGCAAGGAACGTATCGACATCGTTTGATAGGCCAACCGAAAGCAGCCATGCCTGGTCGATACCTTCGTAGGACTTGGCGTTGGAATGGCCGGTCAACCACTCGGTAATCTCAAAGCGGCCGGATTCCGGCGACAGGAAGGAATCGATGACCTGATGCGCCTTCTCATAGAGTCCGCGTTCCATCGATGCCGGGTGGATCGTAAGGCCGCAACACCACGTAATCGCGCCTTCCTTCGGCACCATCCATGTCCATTCAGCATCGGTGCCTTCGGCCGCGCTGGCAAGCTGGGACAGAACCGAGTTCCAGGCGACACCCATGACGACTTCGCCTGATGCCATCGCCTGGGCAACCTCCGTCATCGAGTGGGAGATGATACGGTTGTTCGGCATCTGCTTGGCGAGCCACTTGCGGACTTCGGCGATCTGGGCATCGTCCATGTTGAAGGCGTCGATACCCAATGCGACACCGGCGATCGACGCCATGTCGGACGAACTGTCAACGACCGACATGCGGCCTTTGTACTTTTCGTCCATCAGCGCTTCCCAGCTCTGCATTTCCGGATCCAGATACTCCGGCGCCAGATCGGTGCGCACGACGATCGAGGTCTGCCCCCAGTCGTCGGCGGCAAAGATCTGATCGCCGCCCATCTTGCCGCCCGGGATGTTCTTGAAGACATCCAGCACGTCCGGCCAATGGGACAGCATCGACGTGTCGATCGGCGCCAAGAAGCCGGCGTCGTACCACAGCTGCATCGACTCGATGCACGGGAACATGACGTCGGGCGAATAGCCGCCGCGCATCTTGTTGAACGCCTCTTCCTGGTTGCTGAAGAAGCTGTAATTCGGCGGCGCGCCGTTCTGGGCAACGTATTGCGCCGAAAACTCCGGGCTGTCATAGCCCGACCATGTAAAGAGCACCGGTTGCTCGGTATCGGCCAACGCCTGGCGGCCCGTCATCGGCACCGCCGCGGCCATGACGCCGAACGAGGCCATCAGCCGTTTTGCCTCGCGCCGCGTGATCTTTCCGCTGAAGAGAAGGTCCCTGAACTCGTTGATTTCCATTGAAGTCTCCCTGGCTTCGCCTCGCCCGTTGCATCGGCATGTGCCCCGTCGCCCGGCCCTCACAGCACGCGAGCGATCGCGGCTAGGCGATCAAGACTGGCAAAATCGCCTCAATAATGCATCATCGTATCGATATATAATCCATCGTGTCAAATCCTTGTTATGGCGGACGTCCCTTCCAGCGTGATTGGCGCCCCCGAATGCCGGCGGTTCCCTCAGCCTCTTTGAACGCGGACACTCATGAAGACCGCGCAGCACGAAACGGTGGCGCTCAACCACCGCCGTCCGCCATTCCTAGCCTTGCTCATTGGGTATCTCGGGCGAATGGTTGGAGCACCACGATGTGATGTGCAGCACCACAGGCGTGGCATCACACCAACTCAACGCAAACCGGGTTGCCTGGTTCGGCAAACGACCGCGATCACGTGACCGAACTTGATGATCCGCCGTTAACGGCCGTCAAGTTGCGGAGGTAACGGGTTCTTCAGAAGACGCAGACGACTAGCTGGGCTTTCGCAGGTTCAGCTTGTCGCGTGCTTCGCCCGGCGTCAGCACGCGCGCGCCGATACGCTCGATGATTCCCACGGCCCTCTCGACCAGTTGCCCGTTGTTGGCAAGGACACCCCGATCCAAGTAGAGATTGTCTTCAAGACCGACCCTCACATTGCCACCGAGCACGAGCGATTTCGCCACCATCGGCATTTGGTGGCGCGAGATGCCGAAACTTGACCAAACTGCCCCATCGGGCAGCAAGTCCCGCATCGCGAGCAAGACTTTGGTGTCGGTCGGCGCATTGGTGCCGATGCCCAGACAAAACTGGAAGAGTGGCGGCGCATCGATAACACCCTCGTCGATCAACTGGCGCGCCAGCATGATCGGGCCGACGTCGAAGACCTCGATCTCCGGCTTAACGCCCGCAGCCTGCATGCGCTTCGCCATCTCGCGAACCGCGCTGCCGTGACCCAAATAGGCGACATCATCGGCGAAACTGATCAAACCCATGTCCAGGCTGCAGATCTCCGGCTGCAACTCGACGGCATGGGCCACACGGCCCTCCGGTGTCGTCAGATCGCTGCCTTCCCGCCACTCGCCAGGTTTGTCGTCGTCGATCAGAATCGCCCCCCCATTGCCGCCGGTCAGGTTGATGACAATGTCGGTGTCGCTTTCGCGAATACGCTCGACGACCTCTCGGAAAAGCTCGGTGCGAAACGCGTTCTGTCCGGTCTCCGGATCGCGCACGTGGCAATGGGCAATCGACGCCCCTGCCTTGGCCGCTTGGATGGCTGCGTTGGCGATCTGCTCGGGAGTCACGGGGACATGCTCGCTCTTGCCGGTCGTGTCGCCGCCGCCGGTCACGGCGCAGGTCAACAAGACCTCTCTGTTCAGTTCGTCGATCATCGCTTCTTCCATCTGCTCCGGATACGGGCTCGCGCGCACCGTCTCAATGGACTGAACGCCGCCGATCTCGGCCAGTTTACCGTCCATGAACCTGTTGTCATCGGTTACGGCTGCATTGATCAAGGAAACAACGTGTCATCGACGCTCGTTGCGCGATGCGCCGATAAGAAACGGCGGTCAGGGCATGCCGGCGGCCAGTCGGCTGAATTGCGTAGCAGCGGGCGGATCGAACAGCGGCAGCCGCCATTGTGGACTCTCGACAGCCGCCAGGCCGCGTCGACAACCGGTCCACGCCGACCGCTCCCGTACGATTCAGCCAGAGAACCGGTCCAGGACGTTCGCGACAATCCTGACAACGAACGGGTCGCGCAGCTCAAGACCGCGTGGCCATTCGGTCGAACCGCCGTTGAAGACTTCGCCCTTGCCGCGGCTGAACGTGGCGATCATACCGGCGCCGCGTCCTTCCAGTTCGGCGTGGTGGCCGGGCAGTTCATCGCCCAGGGCACGGGCCGTCGCCAGCGATTCTGCGATCGGACCGTTCAACGGCACCTCGCCGTTGAAGCGGTCTTCCTCGCCGCGCACCGCCGGCGCCATCGCCAGGATCTCCAAGGTCTCGGGCGCGCCGTCCTCGAACGTCGGATAGGGCAGGCCGCGGCGGAACGTGTATTCGACGGAATCGAGCTCGAAGGTCGCCAGGTTGACCGGCGTTCCGCCGAGCAGGTCGCCGTAATAGAGATCGGTGCCGTCGAAAGCCCAGTGGTCCGGGCGGTAAATGGTGAAGCCACCGGACGAGCGCGGCGCGGCGACGCCATAGCGGTTGTAAGTGCCGCCCATGCCGGTCAGCCCCATGGTCTCGGCCGCCGGTCGGCCGATCGGTTTATAATCCCAGACCGTTGTCGTGCGCTTCGGGTTGGCCGCCGACTCCGGATCGGCCTGGGGCGTCCTGTAGCAGGACTGGGTGTGGCCGTCCTCCGACAGGCGGACCTGCCACAGGAAGTTGCCGCCGAACCGCGCCAGCCCGCCGCCGCGGTCGACGAAGGCGTCGACGCGGTCGCGCATTTCCCAGGTCCAGTATTCGTCGTGTCCGACGATGACGACCGTCGAATAGCCGTCCAGGCAGGTCGCGTCGAAATGCAGATCGTGCTGCGTCAGATAATCCAGGCCGTAGCCGGCCTCCTCCGCCCAGACCGCGAACGCGCGCTCATAGGTCGCCCAGAAGGCATCGGCGTGGTGGCGGCAATAGCCATAGAGGCGCGCCCATTCGTAGGAAGGATAGCGCGGCTGCCAGCCGATCGGCGGCGAAAAGGTATGGCTTTCGCGCGGCGCGTCCTCCGGCTTGCTCAAGAAACCGCGGCCGATCGGCCGCTGGGTCGACAGCACGGGCGATGCGATTTCGTGACGCGGATCATCGCCGATGCCGCGGTAATGGTTGGCGCCACCCCAGTCGTTATAGGCAATCAAGGTGCTGGTCGTGAGCAGGAAGCCTATCCCCTTGCGCGCGGCCGCCGGCTTGCGCAGGACGAAGAAGGTCTCCGACTCGAAGGCGCTCTCGTCACCTTCGACACGGAACCTGACCAGATAGAAACCGCCGCGCCACGCGGGGTCGATCGGTATCTCCAGCGCCACCGGCCAGCCGCAGCCCACGGCATAGACTTCGTCCGGCACCTCGTGACGCCGGCCCGCGATGCCGCTCCTCTGGTAGACCACATTCGGGTTCAGACCGTCGCGCAGAATGGTCACCGCATAGGTAGGTTGCGAACAGCTCACATGAAGCCGCACGACGTCACCGGCGGAATAGGAGAAACGGTCCGCATAACCCCAAACCTCCAACGCGTGGGGATCGGCCGACTGGGTCTCGGAAGGCCAGCCCGGCATCGACCAGGCATAAGGCGCGGTATAGGTCTTGCGCGGCGTCTGATCGTCGGTCACGGCGCGGTCCTCCCCGTTTGTTGATCGTCGTCGAGCAGATGACAGGCTGCCCAATGGCCCTCCGCCACCTGATGGGGCGCGGGCTTTTCCCGCCGGCATCGGGCCATGGCATGGGGACAGCGGGTGTGAAAACGGCAGCCGGGCGGCGGATCGGCCGGGCTCGGCACGGTACCGCTCAGGCTCGCGCGCTTTTTCCGGCGGCTGGGATCCGGCACCGGCGTCGCCGCAAAGAGCGCCTGGGTATAGGGGTGGCGCGGCTCACGAAAAACGCTGGCGCGCGTCCCTTCCTCCACGACCTCGCCCAAGTAGAGCACGGCGATGCGGTCGCTGATATGTTCGACGACCGCCAGGCTGTGGGAGATCACGACATAGGTCAGGGCGTGATCGGCCTGAAGCCGCATCAAAAGGTTCAGGATTTGCGCCTGGACCGAGACATCGAGCGCGGAGGTCGGCTCGTCGAGCAGCAGCAACTTCGGATTGAGCGCGAGCGCGCGCGCCAGTACGACGCGCTGGGCCTGGCCGCCGCTCAGCTCGTGGGGATGACGATCCATGAAGGTTTCCGGCAGCCCCGTCTCCTGAAGCAGGGTCCTGACACGCGCCATGCGCGACGCGCGGTCCAGTCCGGTATGGGTCGACAACGGTTCGGCGACGATCGAGCGGACCTTCATATGCGGGTTCAGCGATGACATGGGGTTCTGGAACACCAACTGCATGGCCTCGCGATAGGCACGCATGGCGGATTTGTCGAAACCCAGGACATCGCGGCCTTCGAACAGGATCTCGCCGCCGCATGCCGGAACGAAGCGCGCGATGGCGTGCGCCAGCGTCGACTTACCGCATCCGGACTCACCGACGATGCCCAGGGTTTCGCCCCGCCCGACCGTCAGATTGAAGCCGCTCAGCACACGCACCGCGCGGCGCGACGGCGCGAGAATGCCGCGCCCGCTGCCATACTCGACATCCAGGTCGCGCACCTGAAGCAGCGGATCGGAACCGACCGTCATGGCGTCTCACCTGGCACGGCGTCATCACCGTAGAGATGACAGGCGGCGCGATGGCTGCCGGCAAACCGCACGTCCGGCGGTTCGGTCGTGCTGCAGCGTGGCATCACCGACGCGCAGCGCGGCGCGAAGGAACAGCCCGTGATGTGCGCGGTACCGGAGGGTACCGAACCGGGAATGACATTGAGAGGCTCACGCCATGTCTGACCGCTCGGCAAGGCAGCCAGCAGGCCCTCGGTATAGGGATGGCGCGTCTTGTGAAAGATGCTCTCCGGGTCACCCTCCTCGACGATACGTCCCATGTAGAGAACCGCGACGTGGTCGCATATCTCGGCGACCAGGCCGAGGTCATGGGTAATGAACACCAAGGTCAGCGAACGCCGGCGCTGCATGGTCGACAGAAGCTCCAGGATCTGCGCCTGGATGGTAACGTCAAGCGCGGTCGTCGCCTCGTCGGCGATGATCAAGTCAGGCTCGGCGGCAAGCGCCATGCACAGCATGATACGCTGTTGCATACCGCCGGAAAGCTGATGGGGATAGCGGTCGAAGACATCCTCGGGCCGGGGCAGGCCGAGCTCGCCCATCAGGTCCACCGCGCGCCGGCGCGCGTGACCACCCTTGGCAATGCGGTGCTGGCGCATGACGGCGACGATCTGGCTGCCGACCGTGAACAGGGGGTTGAGTGCGGCGGCGGGATCCTGAAACACCATGGCGATGCGCCGGCCGCGCAGACCGCGCATCGCCGGTTCGCTCTTCGCAGCCAGGTCTTCGCCGCGATAGCAAATCCGCCCGCCGACGATCCGGCCGGGCGGCGGCACCAGGCCCAAGATCGCGCGTCCGGTCACCGACTTGCCGCAGCCGGACTCGCCGACGATGCCGAAGACCTGTCCCTCCGCCACGTTGAAGCTGATACCGCGCACGGCGTGCAGTTCGCCATGAGGTGTCGGAAAGCTCACCCGCAGGTCGTCGACACTCAGGATAGGCGCGGTCATCAGACGTTTCCCCGGCGTGTCTGCGGATTGGTCGAGACGTGGACGGCATCGCCCACCAGGTTGAACGCCATGATGGTGATGAAAAGCGCCAGCCCCGGGAAGGTCGGCACCCACCAGTGGCCGGTCTGCACATAGATCCGGCCCTCGGCGATCATGGCGCCCCAATCGGCCGTCGGCTGCGGCACGCCAAGTCCGACAAAACCCAGCGCCGTCACGGTCAGGATGGCCGCGCCCAGGTCAAGCATCGCCTGGACCGTGATCGGCGTCATGATGTTGGGCAGGATGTGGCGCAGAACGACGGCGGGATGGCCGACACCGATACCGCGCGCCGCCTTGACATACTTCCGCTCGCGCACCGAGACCGCCTGGCCGCGCGCGATGCGCGCATACCACGGCCACCATGTGATCGCGATGGCCAGGATAGCGTTCTCCAGACTTGGCTGCAGAACCACCGCCACCGTCATCGCCAGAAGCAGCGGCGGAAAGGCGAGAAAGACGTCCGTCGTGCGCATGATCGCCTCGTCCAGCCAGCCGCCGATATAGCCGGCGGTGGCGCCCAGAACCGTGCCGAAGACGACACCGATGAGCACGATGGAAAGACCGGAGATCAACGCGGTACGCGCGCCGAACAGGACACGCGCCAGGACGTCGCGCCCCAGCTCGTCGGTGCCGAACGGATGGGCAAGCGATGGCGGCATCAGCTTGTTGTGGATGTCCGTGGCGCCCAGGCCCTGATCGGCATAAGGCGTGACGACAGGCGCGAAGACGGCGAGCACCACGATCGCCGCCAAGACGACGAACGCCGTCATCGCCAGGCGGTCGCGGCGGAAATGCCAGACGGCCGAACCGGGCCGGGTGCGCAGCAGGCCGGCGATGTTGAACCTGTGCTTGGCGTACGGTGTCGCCATCTCAGGTCTCTTCCCGCTCGCCGATGCGGATGCGCGGATCGAGACCGGCCTGTACCAGATCGACGACGAGATTGATGACAATGTAGATAACCGTGACGACCAGCGTGACGGCGAACAGGACGGGGACGTCGTCGTTCAGGATCGCGTCCAGCATGTAACTGCCCAAACCCGGCCACTTGAAGATGCTCTCGATCAACACCGCGCCGGTGATCGAAAAGGCGAAGACCAGACCCATGACCGTCAGCGTCGGCACGACCGCGTTCTTCAACGCGAGCTTGAACAGGATCTCGCGTTCGCTGAGTCCCGCCGCCCGCGCCGCCGCGACATAGGTCTCCGACAACACGTCCAGCATGGATGCGCGGGTCATGCGCAGCGCCAGGCTGACCGGGAACGTCGCCAGCACGACAACCGGCAGGATCGCGTGCCAGGCGGCGTCGCGCCAGGCGACCCAGTTGCCGGTGATGGCCGCATCGATCAGGTAGAACCCGGTGATGGTGTCGATCGGATGCATGAACGAGACGGTCTGACTCAATCTCCCGCCGATCGGCAGCAGGCCGAGCCAAAGAAAAAAGACAAGCTGCAACAACAGCGCCAGCCAGAAGGCGGGCATGGAAACGCCGCCTATCGATATCACGCGGATGACTCGGTCCAGGGGACCGCCGAACTTCGCGGCGGCCAGGACACCGGCCGGCACGCCCACGAGAACGGCCAGCAACATCGCCAGCACCACCAGCTCCATGGTCGCCGGCAGGCGTTGCTTCAGGTCGTCGATAATCGGCTGTTTGGTCCGGTAGGAGAAACCGAACTCGCCCTGGACCGAACTTGCGACGTAACGCACGAACTGCTGCGGCAGCGGATCGTTCAGTCCCAGCTGGTCACGGACCTGCTCGATCGCTTCCTGGCTGGCACGGGCGCCCAAGTAGAGCCGGGCCGGGTCGCCGGGCACCACACGCGACACCGCGAAGGTGATCATCAGGACGCCCAGCATCACGAAGACGGCGAGCACGAGACGGCGAACGACGTATCGGATACCATGCATCCTGGAAGCTCCAGCCCGGTCGCGGCCTTTCTAATGCCGGACACAGCGGTTGTGAATTCAGGTCTCCTTGACGCTTCGAACGAATTTCCTGAATTGTCCTGTCCTGTCTTGGGTGCCTAGACTTCCTTTCGGCCGGTACCGCCTCCGTCGATAGCGAGCTTCATGCCACGGGTACGCGTCGACATGACGGGCCCAGGTCGAACGACATTACGGGGAGGCGAGATATGTTGCGAACACAACGCCGGCATGTGCGGACGCTGCTGATCCATCTGTTCGGGCTGTTGTTTGTGGCGGCGTGCGGTTGGCCGACGCTGGCCCAGGCCGCCGAGATTTCGGAGAACATCGCGCTACAGGCCCTGGACGGCGACATCCCCTCGCTCGATCCGCCGTTCATGTTATCCGCAGACACGGCGCTTGGCTTCAACGTCTACGAAACCCTGACCCGCTGGGACGAGGACGAAGGTTTGGTCCCGGTGCTCGCGACGTCCTGGGAGTCGAACGAGGACGGCACCGAGTGGACGTTCAAGCTGCGCGAGGACGTCACGTTCCACGACGGCACGCCCTTCACGGCAACCGACGTTAAGGCCTCGCTGGACCGCAACATCGAGATCGGCATGGTCGCCTATGACTTCATCGGGATCGAGTCGATCGACGTGGTCGACGACCACACCGTGCGCTTCGCGGCCAGCGCGCCGCGCAACGTGCCGCTGATCGTCTCTGCCCAATACGGCATGTTCATCTACAAGGCCGACGCCGCGACCCAGCCGCCGGAATGGTGGGCCGCGGGCAACGATGCCGGCACCGGCCCCTACATGGTAGAAAGTTTCGAGCCCGGCACACGCGCGGTGCTGACCTATTACCCCGACTACTGGGGCGGCTGGGAGGAAGGCCAGTTCACGAAGGTCGCCTATCTGATCGTCGAGGATCCGACGGTCCGCGACCAGATGATCCGCTCGGGCGAGGTCGATCTGACGGCGGGCCTTCCCTTCGACTCCGTGGCAAGCCTGGAGGAAACGGAAGGTGTCGTGGTGATGCCTTATCTTCCGCTGGCCCAGCTCTTGTTCGCCTTTGATCTCAGCAACCCGCCGCTCGACAACGTCGATGTTCGCCGCGCGCTTGCCATGACTTTCCCTTACGAGGACGTCCATCAAGGTGTCTTCTTGGGCAACGGCCGGATAAGCGCGGGTTCTGGCCCCACGGCGCTATGGAATCCGCCGGATGATTTTCCCAGCTACCGTCTGGATATCGATGCCGCCAAAGCCGCTCTCGATCAGGCCGGTTATGCGGACGGTTTCGAGCTCAATCTGGCGCTGTCGGCGGGGTCCAAGGAAACGTCGGAAGCCGTGCGCTTGTGGCAGGCAGAGCTCGCGAAGCTCAACGTCACGCTGAACATCCGCCAGCTCTCGGGCGGCGCCTTCTGGGACAGCGCCTTCAACCCGGCCAACGAAGAGTACGATATCTTCGTCGTCGCCGCGTCGGGCGATGTCCCCTCGCCCTACGCCTGGCTCATCATCTTTACCAGCTCGCCCTATGGCTGGTTCCCGGCCATCGGTTACAACAACCCGGACTTCGACACGCTGGTGTTCGATGCCTGGGCGCAGGAGGCAACAGATGTCGAGGCCGCGCAGGCGACCTGGGTCGACGCGCAGCGCATCCTGCACGACGAGGCGGTTTCCATCTTCGCCATGGATGCGCCGATGATCTTCGCCTATGGCGACGACATCGAAGGCTTTAAGCCGGTCCCGCCTTACTCCGATATCGTGTTCTGGTATCAGATGAAGCGTGCCCAGTAAGCGCCGGTCTCTTCGTCGGGCAGACAACCGTCGGTCGGGCCATAGCAGGAAGCGATGAGCGATAACGAGCTGTGCTACCTGAGCGGCAGCGATGCGCTCGCGCGTTTCGCCGCGAAACGGCTGTCGCCGGCCGAGCTTGTCGACGCCTTGATCGCGCGCATCGAGGCCGTTAACCCTGCGGTCAACGCCTTCACCTATACGTTCTTCGATCGCGCGCGCGACGAGGCGAAGGCTGCCGAACAACGCTACCGCAGCGGCGGCGCCATTCGGCCGCTTGAAGGCGTGCCGGTGGTGATCAAGGATTCCTGCGCCATCGCCGGTGAGATCACGACGCACGGTTCGAAGGTCTATGCCGACAACCGGCCGGACCATACCCATCCCGGGGTCGCCCGACTGCTGGATGCCGGCGCCATTCTTCTGGCGCGCACGACCATGCCGGAGTTCGGCGAGGCCGGGAACTGCTATACGCCGCTGTGGGGCGTGACGCGCAACCCGTGGAACCTGGACTATGGTCCGGGCGGCTCGTCTGGCGGCGCCGGCGCGGCGCTGGCCGCCGGCATGACCACGCTGGCCGACGGCTCCGACATCGGCGGCTCGATCCGCATTCCGGCGGCCTGTTGCGGCGTTGTCGGCTATAAGCCACCCTATGGCCGCAATCCCAACGCGCCCAATGCCAGCTTCGATCCCTATCAGCACTATGGGCCGCTGGCGCGCACGGTCGGCGACATCGCGCTGATGCAGAACGTCACCGCCGGTGCGCATACCGACGATATCGGCACGTTGCGCGAGACCCTGACCCTGCCGTCACGGTTCGAGGCGGTGCGCGACTGGCCGATCGCCTGGTCGATGGATCTGGGCTATTTCCAGGTCGACCCGGAGGTACGCGCCAACACCCATGCCGTCATCGAGACCTTCCGCGACCTCGGCTGCTCGGTCGACGAGGTCGATCTCGGCTGGACGGAGGAAACCTTCGACGCCTGGCTCGCCGTCAACGCGACGCGCGGGGCCGCCGTGCGCAAGGTGGGCGATTTCGAGCGCTGGCGTTCACAGCTCGCCGACTACACCGTCGACATGATCGAGCACGGCCAAGACCTCTCCGTCGATCAGCTGGTGCGCGCGCTTGAGGTCCATGTCGAGATGTATGCCACGATCGCGCCGCTGCTGGAGACCTATCGTGTCCTGATCTGCCCGACCAACGCCATTCCCTCGATCGGCGCCGAGCGCTCGCCGCTGGATCTCGACTTCGAGATCGGCGGTGAACCGGCGCGCCCGGCCATTGCCGCGGCCTGGTTCATGACCTATCCGTTCAACATGCTGAGCCAGCTCCCGGTCATGGCCGTGCCCAGCGGCCGGGCCGCCAACGGCGTCCCCACCGGCGTTCAGATCATCGCCCGCAGCTATGACGATCTCGCGGTCTTCCAGGCCGCCGCGGCGCTCGAGGCCGCGCGGCCCTGGCGCGACTGGCGCCCGCCACTGGGCTGAAGCATCCGCGCCAGGCGCGCGCGGCCCCCAACGGCCTCTGCCAAGAGCGGATGCACCCTACCTGATCGGCGGACCATCCGCCGCCAGGCGAGGCTGAGCATGCCCCACGTTTCACACCACCTTTAAGTTTCACCATGGTCTCGCCTGTCCGACAGCCCCGCGGGTCTGTGCCGCCGACGCCGCCTCGACCGGCCAGACTGGACTCTCAGGGCCGGAAACCCAAGTGAATGACCCCACATGTCTTGGAAGTTTACGAATTGAGATCGTGCCACAAATCAGTAATCTTGGCTGAAAGATTAAGTTTGACTGAAAGGACAAGCCATGTGTCGACGCATGCTGCCGCTTAATGCGCTGCGCTCCTTCGAGGTGGCGGCGCGCCATCGCAGCCTCACGAAGGCGGCCGACGAGCTCAACGTGACGCCGTCGGCGGTCCACTATCAGATCAAGGCCCTGGAAGATCAGCTCGGCATCGCGTTGTTTCGCCGACAGGGGCGGCATCTTGAGCTGACCGACGCCGCGGAAGCGAGCCTGTCGTCGCTCGAGGCAGCGTTCGACCTGATGACCCTGGCCTACGAACAGCTGCGCCGCTTCGATACCCATGGAACGCTGACGATCAGCGTTTGCCCCTCCTTCGCGGCCAAGTGGCTGATGTCCCGCTTCGAGGATTTCTATGCTGCGTTCCCGGATATCGACGTGCGCGTTTCGGTTGCCAATGAGTTGGTCGACTTCAGCAACGAGGAAGTTGACCTCGCCATCCACTACGGCAACGGCGATTACGCCGGCTTGAACGCCGAACGGCTGACCTCCGAAGAAGTCTTCCCGGTATGCAGCCCGCACCTTGAGGAACGGGTGCGTCCGCTCGACGAGCCCCGTGCGTTGGCCCATCACACGCTGCTTCACGACGAGAGCGCCGAAGAGGATCAAAGTTGCCCCGACTGGGATGCCTGGCTGCGCGTCGCCGGCATCACCGGTATCGATGCCCGCCGCGGTCCGCGTTTCAATTCGGCCGGCCTGGTGATCGACGCCGCGCTCGCCGGCCGCGGCATCGCGCTCGCAAGGCGCAGCCTTGTTGCGGACGATCTGACCAATGGGCGGCTGGTGCGGCCCTTCGAGCTTTCCATGCCGGTGGCATTTGGCTACTGGGTCGTATGTCCGCAGGAGCTCGCCGATCATCCGAAAGTCGCCGCCTTTCGCGAGTGGCTGTTTGCCAGGTCGAGCGTCGAGCGCGCGCGCGACAGCGACGACCGCGCCCGTCCCGCGGCGTCCGGCATGCTG
The DNA here is from genome assembly GCA_028277285.1 of Alphaproteobacteria bacterium. GTDB lineage: Bacteria > Pseudomonadota > Alphaproteobacteria > SP197 > SP197 > JANQGO01. The sequence goes on from JANQGO010000273.1 coordinate 18,696, forward strand.
CCGCAGAAGAACGAAGCCGGCGCCGCTGCCGTATAGGTAACCGGAGCAGCCGCTTTGCCGTCCACGCGGCTGCCGGGTTGGTGGTGACGGCGAGCTGAAGCGGTTTTCGCCGTTCGTAACGTGGGATCGGGACTTGCTGACGAAGCAGAGCGTTCCCGGCCGTCAGAGCAATCCGAGACCTGCATGCCGAAGCGACCTGAGCGGCGATGGCTCCGAGCAAGCCGACCATACGGCCGGCATGGCGGCCTCGCGCGCCAAGGCCCAGCGTCTCCGCGGGAGCTCAGGCTAAGAGAAGCGACGGCTCTTGTGCAGTGGGGCGGATGACGACTCTAGTCAGTTCGTCGAATAGACGATCTCTACCCGCCTATTCGCCTGCCTGGCTTCGGGTATGTCACCACCTTCGGCATCCTGTTCGTCGAAAAGGGGATCATCCGAACCCACGCCGGCGACCTGGAAGTCGACATCGGCGAGGCCACCTTCATTGACCAACCAATCTCTGACAGCCATGGCGCGGCGCAGAGAAAGGTCTTTGTTGTATTCGGGTGTGCCAATGCCGTCCGTGTGTCCGACAATCGTAACCGTCGTCGCACCTGATTCCCTAATCATCATCGCGGTTTCCGTGAGATACGCCTCGGCCGCGCCACTAATGTCCGCAGAGTCGAACGCAAACAGCATCTCCGATGACATGCTGATCATCGCGGTCCCATCGAGACGGATGATGATGGTGCTGCCCGGGACGATGTAGGCAATGCCGGTACGGTCGTAGCACTGGGTGCTCTCCACCACGACGGGCGTATCGTCTTTCAGATGGGTGCGCTTAAACACCTTGTGGCAATCGAAACCGGCGGCCATCGAACCGTGGGTGTAACCGCGCCAGTTGGTATGCCCGTGCCCGGTACCCAGTCCATAGCCATAGGAGCCGCTGTTGCCGTAGGTGGACCAGGATAGGACCTTGGCATCGTCCGATGACGCGACCGCTGGCAAGAGAAGCAGCGAAACAAGCCCTGCCGCAAAAGACATGGAAAGACGTTTCATCATCATGACATCCTCATGAACGCGAGCCCCAAGACCGAGACGAACCAAACGCCCGTATCGGCAGGCACGTTGCAGGTCGACCACCGGGTGGACCAGGACTGAGCATCACACTGTCCGGACCGACGTCGATCACACACGCCTGCCCAAAATCTTCAATGAGGCACAAGCCAAAGTCCAGGCGTTGCTCGCCGGAGATGGGCATCTCATAGGAGGTAGAGCCTCTCGATAGGGCTAACTATTGCCCGCCTTTGGCAACTCAGAGCGTTTGTCGTCCCCAACAGAGATGGTTCATCGTCCGGCGCTAGTAGTGAAAGATGATCGGCGAGCCGGCCCAAAGGAAGACGGCATTCTCGTCTGCCGGATTGACGAATCGGTGCGGCAAGTGACTCGGGAACGAATAGCTGTCGCCCGCCTGCAGGCGGAACGTCTCGCCGTCAATGGTGAGATCGATGCTGCCTTCAAGCACGTAACCGGCTTCCTCGCCCTCGTGGCTGTAGTCGTCGTCGCCTGTAGAGGCACCGGGATTGAGCGTCGTGATGCCAAGGGCGAGCTGGCCCTCAAGGTTGCTCGAAAGCAGGTAGTCGGTCATGCCCAGATAGTCGGTTTGGCCGAGCTTTGAATAGGACAGACGGCGCCGGTTGCGGGCACGCACGATAAAGCGCCGTTCGCGCGGATCGACGCTTTCGCCCGGCGGGTAGAACCAACCGCTGTCGACACCCAGCGCATCGCCGATTTCCTGCAGAACCTTCACCGAGGGTTTGGTGATGTCGCGCTCGACCTGGCTGAGGTAACCGATCGACTTGCCCGTGCGTTCGGCAAGATCGGTCAGCGTCAAACCCTTTACTTTCCGAAGCGCGCGGATCTCCGCGCCCAGCGACACCGCGCCGTGGGTTTCGTCCGGCTCAACAGCTGCTTTGGCCACCAATTCGTGCTCCCGACCCCTCACGACAACCAGAGCGATATCGTAGGGTGGGGTCCCAACGAAAGCAAAACTGACGTGGCGGCGGACCGGCCCGACGCGTCACAACGTCATTGCTGCCTCGAGCCCCTCCATCACGGCCTCTTCGGCGGTGCGCGGGGAGAGCGCGTCGCCGATGACATGGATTTCACCGCCCCAGGTCTCCGCAAGGCTATCGGCCAGGGCGGCCTCGCGCCTGTGGCCCTGGGCCAGCACCAGGGTCTCGACCTCGTCGGCAATCAGTGGTTCGCCGTTGGTCATGTGCTGGAAATAGACGCTGCCGGTATCGGCCCCGAACAGTCGGGCAAAGGCCTTGGTCTCGACACCCAGGCTGTCCAGGACGCCGATCCAATGGTCACGAAGATAGGCCTGCAGGTTCTGGCCAGGCATCACACCCTGGCAATAAAGGCGCACATGGCAGCCGTTGCGCGCCAGCATCTCGGCGACACCCATGCCGACCCAGTCGCAGCGCCAATCGGCAACGACGACGCGCCCGCCGACATTGGCTTCCCCCTTGATCACCGACCACGCGTCGACCGCATGGGCTTCGTCGAGCCCGTCAAGCCCCGGACGATAGGGCACCGCGCCGGTCGCGATGATCACGGCGTCAGGCACCTCACGTTCGACTGTGGCGGCATCGACCTCGGCGCCCCTCTCAACACGCACGCCGCAGAATTCCATTTCACGCGTCAGGTTGGTGACGATGCCGCCGAACTCCGCGCGGTCGGGCAGCATCTGGGCAAGCAGTGCCTGGCCGCCGAGTTGTCCGGTTTTCTCATAAAGGGTGACGTCATGACCGCGCTCGGCGGCGGTCGCCGCCGCCTTCATACCGCCCGGTCCGCCGCCGACAACCATGACCTTGCGGGCGACATCGGCCTTCGGTTTGACATGAGGCAGCGTGCGTTCGCGGCCGGTTTCCGGATGCTGGATGCAGGAGACGATGGCGCCCATGTGGCGGTGGCCAATGCAGGCCTGGTTGCAGCCGATGCAGGCACGGATGTCGTCGGCCCGGCCCGCCTCGGCCTTGCTGGCGAAAAAGGGGTCGCAGATCAGCGCGCGCACCAGCGACACCATGTCGGCCTGGCCCGTGGCGACCACGTGTTCGGCGGTCTGGGGCTGGTTGATGCGCCCGCCCAACAGGGTCGGCAGGCCGGTCTCGCGTTTGAGCCGCGCCGCGTCATCGGCCAGATAGGCGTTCGGCACGAACATCGGTGGCACGATATGGACAGCGCCGCCGACGGAAGCGCCGGAGCCGCCGATGACATTGACGTAGTCGATCAAACCGGCATCGCCAAGCGCCTTGGAGACGGCAATGCTCTCGTCAGGCGTCAGGCCGCCGTGATCGAGCTCGTCGACCGAGATCCGGATACCGACCACGGTTTCGGATCCGACGGCATCGCGAATGGCGGTGAGCGACTCGGTCAGGAACCGCAACCGGTTCTCGAAACTGCCGCCATAGGCGTCAATCCGTTGGTTGGCCCGGGGATTGACGAACTGCGCCGGCAGATAGCCCATCGACACCATGTACTCGATACCGTCGAGGCCGGCCTCGGCCATGCGGCGCGCGCCCTCGCCATAGGCGCGAATGACATCACGGATCATGATCGCCGACATCGGCGCCGGCATGACGTGATGGCGTTCGTCCGGGATCTCCGACGGCGCATAGGCGGCGAGCAACGCGCCGTTCTTTCGGTTGGCGACGGCGCGGCCGGGATGAAAAAGCTGGCCGAACATGCGCGCGCCGTGTTTATGGGCGACATCGGCAATCGCGCGCAGCTCCGGGATGGCGTCATCGTCGCTGACCGCCAGCAAGCTGTGGCGCACCTCGTAGCTCTCATGGACCGTATGCGCCTCGGTGATGATCAGGCCGACGCCGCCCTCCGCCCGTGCCTCGTGATAGGCAACAAGATCTGGCAACGTGCCCGGCGCACGCCCCTGACTGGTGCCGTGAGGGCCGAAGGCGATGCGGTTCTTGAGTTCGAGACCGCGGATTTCGAGCGGCGCGAAGAGATGGGGAAACGTGCTCATCAACGCCTCTCGTCTCAGACGGCGAAACCGGCGCGCAAGCCTTCCAACACCGCTTCCTCAGCAGTACGCGGCGCCAGAGCATCACCGATCAGGTGAAGCTCGATGTCTCCGCCATGGAGTGCTTCCCACAAACCGGCCTGGCGCTTGTGCGGCGTGGCGAGCACCAGGGTTTCGACGTCGTCACAGATGATCGGCTCACCGCTCGTCACGTGCTGCATGAAGACGCTTGTCTCGTCGGCGCCATAAAGCCGCGCGTAGGAAATGACCTCGACGCCGAGCTTGTGGAGTTGGCCCATCCAGCCATCGCGCACCATCATCGGCAGGTGTTCGCCGGCCATTGCGCCGTTGACGCAGAGCCGGACCGAACAGCCGTCGCGCGCCAGTTTCTCGGCGACACCCAGGCCGATCCAGTTGGCATGCCAGTCATAGACCACCACCTTGGCGCCCACATTGGCCGTACCCTGCGCGACGCCCCAGGCGCCGACCACATGGGCACCGTCCAGCCCCTCCAGGTCGGGACGATGCTCCGTCGCGCCGGTCGCGGCGATGATCACATCAGGCGCTTCGGCCGCGACGATCTCCGTTGTCGCCTCGATACCCGTTCTGAGATCAACGCCGTGGATCTCGCACTCCCGTTGCAGGTTAGTGACGATGCCGCCGAACTCCGCGCGGCCCGGCAGAAGCTGCGCGATCAACGCCTGTCCACCCAGCTGGTTCGCCTTCTCCACCAGCGTCACGTCGTGGCCCCGTTCGGCGGCGACGGCGGCTGCTTTCATGCCCGCCGGCCCGCCGCCGATCACCATGACCTTTCGTGGTTTGTCGACCTTGGGTTTGGCGGCAAACGCCAGCTCGCGGCCGGTCTCGGGATACTGGATGCAGGAGACCGCAAAGCCTTTCAGCCGGTGGCCGATGCAGGCCTGGTCACAGGCGATACAAGCGCGGATGTCATCCAGGCGCCCTTCGCGCGCCTTGTTCATGAACTCAGGGTCGGCAATGTGGCCGCGCACGATGCCGATCATGTCGGCCTCGCCCTCGGCCAGGATCTTCTCGGCGATCTGCGGCTGGTTGATACGGCCGGCGATCATGACGGGAACGCGTTCAACCGCCGACTTGATGGCACCGGACTTTTGCCCGGTGTATCCGGCGTCATACTGCATGTGCGGGATAAGGTGCTGCCAGCCCGTATAGGTCGCGGTCGAACCCAAGACGATGTTGAGATAGTCGAGCACGCCGTCGGCATCGAGAGCGGCGCAGGCCTCGCGCGACTCCTCGATGGTGAGCCCCTCCTCGTCCATCTCGTCAGCGGATATCCTTAAGCCCAGGATCATGTCGTCACCGATCTTGGCGCGGATGTCGGCGGCGACCTCACGCACGAAACGCATGCGGTTGTCAAACGACCCGCCGTATTCGTCGTCGCGCCGGTTGAGGCGCGGATTGATGAACTGGGAGGCCAGATAACCCATGCTGGAGATGATCTCGACGCCGTCCAGCCCGGCCTCGGCCATGCGCGCCGCGCCGTCGCCGTGGGCGGTCACGATCTCTGCGATCAGGTCGGCGGTCAGCGGCGTCGGCACATGTTTGTACATTTCATCGGGCACCTCGGACGGCGCATAGGCGACCATCTTGGTGCCGTCGATCGAGGCCGCCGCGACCCGGCCGGGGTGGAAGACCTGGCCGATGACCCTGACGCCATAGTCCCTGCCCTTCCGAGCCAGGCGGCGCAGGCCCGGCAGACATTCTTCGTTGGTCGCCCAGGCGCGGCCCAGCGGCATATAGGTCGGGTGCACGCAGTGGACCTCGGTCATGAGCATGCCGACGCCGCCTTTCATGCGTGCCTCGTGATAGGCGATCATGGCATCGCCGATCTTGCCGCCTTCCGACAGCGCGGTGTTGTGGCCCGGCACGAAGACCCGGTTCTTGATCTCCTTGCCGCGGATCTCGAGGGGCGAGAAAAGATGGGGGAACCGCGGATGGCTCACGGCATGCCGTCCGCCATCAACCGCACGACCTGGCGCGCGAAGAAGTGCGTGCCCGGATCCCAGAACGGCGAGAACGTGCCGCCATCGAAACCCGGCGACGCGCGCCCGTGTTGCATGGATTCAAGCGGCGCGATGTCTTCGCGGTTAAGCGCGTCCCAGGTGTCGAACACAGCCTGGCGCGTCTGGTCGTACTGGCCGGCCATGGCCGCCTGATTGAACAGGATGTGGATGGTCTCGCGCGTTGTCCCGGGACCCGTCGGCTCGGCGACCAGGAACACCAGGTGATCGGGCCACAGATTGATGTCGCAGGTCGGGATCATCGTGAACATGCGCCCTTCCCGGTGCAGAATGTCCGGCAATCCGGGCAGAAACGGCAGCCCCTTGCCCCGCCCCTCATGGGGTTTGGCGATGACATGCCACGTCTTCAACAGATGATCGGCGATCGGCGCCATGGGATTGCTGGTCTCCAAGGGCGCGAACGCGCAGAGTTCCGGGTGGATGGCGAACTTGTGGTAGACGTCGACGAAGTTCTCGTGGACGTGTTTCCAGTTCGCGGCGATGTCGTAGGTCAGCGAACCGCCATAGGCGAGCGGCTGCGGCGCCCAGCCGTCCAGGTGCGCATCGACCGGCGCCATGTGGTCCGCCAGCGGCGCGGCCTGCCCGTCGATGTTGACGAAGATGACGCCGCGCCAGGTTTCACAGCGAACGTCGACGAGGTTGGCGCGCCCGTCGTTCTTCTTGGTCAGATCGTGCTGCCCGCCGCCATAGAAATGCGGCCGGGTTCGGATCGCGCCATCCAGACCGTAAGCCCAGGCATGATAGGGGCAGGTCAGCGCCGCCAGTCCCTTGCACGGTTCGGTGACGATGACGGCGCCGCGATGACGGCAAACGTTGTGAAAGGCACGAATGCCCCCGTCGCGCTGACGCACCAGAACAAGCGGACAGCCGGCGACAGTCACCGGCATCGCGTCGCCGGGATCGGGGATCTGGTCGTCGAACCCCGCCAGCATCCACATCCGGAACATCAGATGCCGGCGCTCCAGATCGAGCCATGCCGGACTGGTATAAGCCAGATTGGGAAGCCCGCTGCCATCGGCGACATCCGCATCAAGACGGTCCAGTGCGTCGTCGCCCAAGAGCGCTCGAAGATCGTCGGTGCGGCCGGCCGAAGCAGCTTTCATGGGTTCATCCAGGACAAGATAGTGTGTGAAAAGATTTTCATGAAATTTCATTTCACACAATGGCGAAATCCCCTTGTCCAGCCACGCCCTATCCAACGGCCTTATCCAGAACCGGTGAGAAACTGGCGGAAAACCGCGCGAAACCGCGACCCTCAGGCCGCCGGTGAAATTTATGTTCACAAATTTCACCGGCGAACCTAAGCTGTGCCGATCGATCGACCCGGAGGCAAGGCCATGGTCGCGTGCGCATCCCAGGACCTGGACATCGACGTCGCCGAGATTGACGCGCGTCTTGCCGACAACTGGAGTCTGCCGACCCGGTTCTACTGGGACCCCGACATCTTCGACTTCGAGATGGCGGCAATCTTCGCCAAACGCTGGCAGTTCTTCTGTCCTGCGCAGAAGGTCATGAACCCGGGCGACGTCGCGGTCCGCCAAATCGGCAGGTATCCGATCGTCGTGACCCGCGACCGGGACGGCAGACTGCACGGGTTCCTCAATATCTGCCGGCACCGTGGCTACACGGTTGCCGAGCGCGATCAGTCGAAGTGCCTCAGGCTCGTCTGCCGTTATCACGCCTGGTCCTACAATTTGGACGGCTCGCTCGCCAACGCGCCCGACGCCGATGGCGAGGCCGGCTTCTGCCAGGGCCAACTGGGATTGATGCCGGTCTCGGTCGAAACCTGGGGCGCGGCGGTGCTCGTCCATCCCGACCCAAACGCCGTATCGTTGCGCGAGACCTATCCCGAGATGTTCCGGACGGCCGAGGAGATCGGTTTTGATGTCGATGCCGCCGACTACATGCCGGTGAAGACCGTCGACTACGATATCCAGACCAACTGGAAGCTTTGGTACGACAACGGCACCGAGTGCTATCACTGCCCGCACATCCACGGCGGCTCCTTCGGTGAGGCGTTCAACGTCGCGCCGGAAGACACGGTGATCCGCCTGAAGGAGAACTTCAGCTCCTACAGCTTCAAAGCAAAGCAGGACGACGGCGCTAACCGGCTTACCGCGGACAACTACGTCTCGTTCCAGCTCTATCCCGGCATGACCTATATCGTGCACGACGACTTCATGCACATGACGGGCATGACGCCGATTACGCCGGGCGTTACGCGCCACAGCGCCTACTATTTCGCCGAGAAGGACGCCGACCCGACGCGCGTCGAGGGCTGGCTCAAGATCTGGGACGACACATACCGCGAAGACAACCAGGCGACCGCCATTCAGCACGAGAACCTGAAATCCGCCCGCCAGCCCTATAACCGCTACGTCGCCGGCCGGGAGTACGCGGCCCAGCACTTCAACGCCATGATCTGGGCCGATTACAAGGCCGCCTTGGCTGCCTAGCGGAGCGGGTGATGATCGCCTACGGCGCAGACCACCTCAACATCGACGTCGCCGAGATCGACGCCCGGATCGCCGACAACTGGAGCATGCCGACCCGGTTCTACTGGGACCCCGCGATCTTTGACTTTGAGATGGAGACGATCTTCTCGAAGAACTGGCTCTATTTCGGGCCGCTTCACAATGTCGCCGAACCCGGCGACGTCGCGGTGCGCCAGATGGGCAAGTATCCGATTGTCGTGACCCGCGACCGCGACGGCGAGCTGCACGCCTTCCTCAACGTCTGCCGCCACCGCGGCTACACGGTCGTCGAAGGCGACCGGTCGAAATGCCTGAGGCTCGTCTGCCGCTATCACGGCTGGTCCTACAACCTCGACGGCACGCTCGCCAACGCACCGGACGCCGACGGCGAGGCCGGGTTCTGCCAAAGCGACCTGGCGCTCCGACCCGTCGCCGTCGAGCAGATGGGGCCGGCCATCCTTGTCAATCCCGACCCCACTGCGCGCCCGTTCCGCGCGTGCCATCCGGCGTTTGCCGAGAACTTCGAGAACCTCGGCTTCTGTCCCGATCCCGACCGCTATGTCATGCGCAAGGAGATCACCTACGACATCGGCACGAACTGGAAGCTTTGGTACGACAACGGAACGGAGTGTTACCACTGCCCGAACATCCACGGTGAATCGTTCGGGGCCGCCTTCCGCTCGGCGCCCGAGGATACCGAAGCCATCTATGGCGACGGCTTCATGACCAACAACTGGAAACCCCAGCCGGAGGTCGCGAGCAACCAGCTCACCAGCCGGACCTTCCGGTCCTATCAGGTGTTCCCCGGCATCGTGCTGATCGAGCACGACGACCTCCTGCACATGTCCGGCATGGTGCCCGTCGCCCCCGGCGTCACCCAGCACGTCACCCACTATCTGGGCGACCGCGACAGCGATCCGGAGCGGATCGATGCCTGGATCGACCTGTGGGACCAGACCTACCGGGAAGACAACGAGATCACCGCCGTTCAGTACGACAACATCGAGACCGCGCGTCAGCCCTACAACCGCTACGTCCACGCCCGCGAGGAGGCCGCCAAGCACTTCAACGCGATCACGTGGCAGCACTATAAGGAAGCCTTGCTCGGTTGAGCGGCACCGGGACGTCAGGTTAACGTGCCGGACGGCCCAAGCTGCGCCCGTTGCACACCACAAACAACATGATGGAGGGGGAGACGCTCATGGCAAACCGCCGCACGGAACTTGAGGACCTGACGAAGCAATTCGTCGACGCGTTCAACCGCCAGGACATCGACGGCGTGGCGTCGTTCTTTGCCGAGGACGCCGTCTACGAAGACTCCAATGGCGGCAGCCACACTGGCCCCGCCGCGATCCGCGAGGCCTTTGTGCCGCTCGTCTGCGGCGACCGCGGCACGATCCGGTTCGACGATGAGGACTTCTTCGCCGAGCCGGAGACCGACAAGGTCATGGCGAGCTGGACGCTCAACATGGAGTTCGACGGCAAGCCTGTGAAGCTGCGCGGCCTCGACCTCCTCCATTTCCGCGGCGACAAGCTCGTCCGCAAAATGGCCTATTGCAAGGCGGCAGCACCCAAGCTCGACCCCGGCTGACCGCCCCAACTCGACCCAACTCAAAACAAAGGAGCGGCCCCTCGGGGCCGCCCCAGTGATGAACTATGGTGACTTTCGTGTCGGTGGTCAGGAACCGGCGGCCGCATCCATCCAGCCGTTGACCTTCTCCCGGTTTTCCTCGATCCACTTTGTCGCCGCCTCGGCCTGGCTCAGGCCGTTCTGGTCGACCTCGATCAGCATCCAACCGGCTTCCGTGTTGTCGAACGACATCTCACGCAGCAGCTTCGCCGCTGCCGGCCATGTCTCGTCGATACCCGGGTTCGCCGCCTTGAAGATGCCTGCCTGGATCGGATAGTTGCAGTCGTAGGTAAGGTCGGGATTGGGTCCCCACGCCGGATCGGTCTCGCATTCCTCTTCCCAGACCGGCGCGCCGAGGATCTTCATGTCATAGGCGCCAATGGCCCAATGGGGCTCCCAGAAATGGATCAGGAGCGGCGCCTTGCGTTCGTAGGCGCTCGCCATCTCGGCGACCAGTGCGCCCTCACCGCCTGCGGGGATGGCCACAAGATCGAGATCCATGGCCTCGAACCGCTCCTCATACTGCACGTCACCCCAGTCGGCGGGGTAACCGACAAACCGGCCGGACGGCGCGGTATCAGGAGCCACCAGAACATCCATGCAGGCGCGCAGCGCGTTGTAGTCGGGCAGGCCCGGGCACAGCTCTTCCATGTGGGCGGGATAATAGAGCTGCCCGCCGCCGACGATGTCGTGGGTCCCCAGAGTGATGATCTCGCCGTTGTCGATCGCCTCGTAGATCCCCTCGCCAATGTTGTTGGGCCACAGCTCCAACGTCGCCGTGATGTCGTTCTGGACCATGGCCTCGACCTGAGGGTAGTAGCCGATCGTCACCGACTCGACGTTGTAGCCCATCTCCTCCAGGAGCTGATGGGCGATCTGGGTGATGACCTGCTGGGTCGTCCACTCGTTGATGCCCAGCTTGATCGTCTCGTCGGATTCCGGCACGTCGGCCAGAGCCGCCGGCGCCGAAACGCCCAAGGCGAGCGCCATGGCCGCGCCCGTCAACCAGTTCCTTGCCCCATGCATGACCATCTTGTCCTCCCTCGATGATTGACCGGCACACCGGTTTGAAAATTATGATTCTAGATTTCACTCAGGAAATAAAGCAAAATTTAGTTTCACAAGATTTCTCCGGCCGAAACTGGTTCAATAGGCCAGTTTTCAAGGGACGATGATGACGTGAGCAGGCGACGGGACTATTCGAGCGAACCGGCCGAGAGCGAAGCAAAGGGCCGCGATCCGCAATACGTTGTCGCGCTGGAGCGCGGCTTCGATATTTTGCGCGCGTTCGGCGAGACCGATTCGGATCTCAGCAACACCGAAATCGTTGAGCGCACCGGACTTTCGAAACCGACGGTCTCACGCCTGACAAACACGCTGACGCGCCTCGGCTATCTGGCCTACGCGGAGCGCACCGGGACCTATAGTCTTGCCGCCGGTCTGATCGCCCTGGCGGCGCCCTTGCTGTCGACGCTGAGCATTCGCGAACGGGCCCGGCCCTTGATGCGTGAGCTGGCCGAGCAATCCGGCGCATCGGTGGCGATCGCCGCGCCGGCCGGTGCCAGGATGACCTATGTCGAACACGTGCCGGGTTCCGGCGCGCTGGTGCTCAAGTTTTCCTTCGGCTCGCAGATGCCGATGGAGCGCACCGCCATGGGCCGGGCCTATCTGGCCGCGCTTGATGCGGACGCTTTCGCCCGCACCATGACGACACTGCAATCCGAAGGTGTTCTGACGCGCAGGATCGAGCGCGGTATCAGGGCGGCGACTGAGAGTGTCCAGCGTGACGGTTTCTGCATCTCGTTAGGCGACTGGCGCCCGGAGATCCACGCCGTCGCCGTGCCGTTACGCTTCCCCGGCGGCACGCCGCTGGCGCTCAACTGCGGCGCGCCGTCCTTTGTGCTCAGCGAGTCGACCATGCGCGAACAGATTGGACCACGACTGGTCGAGATGACGCGTGAACTGGGCGCCGACCAGCTCGAGCGCACCGGCGCCGACGCCGTGAACTAGTCGCGGTAGGAAGGGTCGTCCCTGTCCAAAAGCCGCACCAATGCCGGCCATTCATGGACGCCGGGGCGGAAATCCTCGGTAATGTCGCGCGGATCGGCCTCCTGATGCGCATAGTGTTCGCACATCGCCTTCGGCACCGGCCGCCAGGCCGCGTTGCTCGCCATCACCTTCATCTGCACTTCGCAGGCGCGTTCCAGCCAGTACATCAAGGTGAACGCCTCACCGACGGACGAGCCGACGGTCAGCAATCCATGGTTCCTCAGGATCATCGCCTTATTGGCGCCCAGGCTCGTGGCGAGCCGGGTGCGCTCGTCGAGCTCCATGCTGGTGCCTTCGAAGTCGTGGTAGCCGATGTTGTCGTAGAAAAAGAGCGCCTCCATGCAGAGCGGCTGCAACCCGTCTTCCAGGGCGGTCACGGCGATGCCGTCATTGGTGTGGGTGTGGACGACAGCGTTGATCTCGGGGCGCGCCTCGAAGATGCCGCTGTGGATGACGAAGCCCGCCTTCGGCACCAGGCCGTCGCCCTCGATGACATTGCCGTCGATATCGACCTTGACCAGCATGGACGCGGTCATCTCGTCCCAGCGCACGCCCATGGGATTGATGAGGAAGTGGCCGGGATTGTCGGGCGAGCGCGCCGTGATGTGGTTCCAGACCAGCTGAGACCACCCAAACCGGTCGGCCAGGCGGAAGGCGGCCGCGAGATCGACACGCATCGTCTGCTCCGCATTCTCCTGATCGCCGTCGTGGATCGCGACAACAGGTTGCGCCATGCTCACCTCCCGGCAGTCGACTGTTCTCTCGACAGAATGAAACAAATGAACCAAAATTTCACGAACAATAGCGTCGCCCGCCGACCGCCGAGGCGCAAGGTGAAGGAGTTTGCCCGGTCATGAGCCGTGATTCCCGCTACGACATCCTGTTCGAGCCCGTGAAGATCGGGCCGGTCACGGCGCGCAACCGCTTCTATCAAGTGCCCCATTGCAACGGCATGGGCCGCACCCACCCGACCGCCATGGCGGTGATGCGCGGGGTCAAGGCCGAGGGCGGCTGGGCGGTCCTGTGCACCGAGCAATGCGACATCCATCCGACGACGGAGACCAGCCGGGAGATCCGCCTGTGGGACGAGCGGGACATCCCGACCTTGGCCCGCATGACCGACCTGGTGCACGAACACGGCAGCCTCGCGGGCGTCGAGCTGACGCACATGGGTTACCACGCTTCAAATCTGACCAGCCGCGAGGTGCCGATGGCGCCCTCGGCGAAGCCCGTGCTGGGCATCAACCCGGTACATGCCCGCGCCATGGACAAGACGGACATCGCGGACTACCGGCGATGGCATCGCAACGCCGCGCTGAACGCCAAGAAGGCCGGCTTCGACATCATCTGCGTTTACGCCGGCCACGATCTGTCGATTGCCATGCATTTCCTGTCGCCACGCCACAACCAGCGCACGGACGAGTACGGCGGCTCGATGGAAAATCGCGCGCGCCTGCTGCGCGAGGTCATCGAAGACACCAAGGAAGCGGTCGGCGACACCATGGGCGTGGTCGTGCGTCTGGCGGTCGACGAACTGCTCGGTGACAAGGGCGTGCTGGCCGAGCGCGAGGGCAAGGAGGTCATCGAGATGCTCGGTGAGCTGCCCGACCTCTGGGACGTCAACTGCAGCGACTGGGATAACGACTCCATCACCTCGCGTTTCGCCGAGGAGGGGTTCCAGGAGCCCTACATCAAATTCGTCAAAGAGCTGACCTCCAAGCCCGTCGTCGGCGTCGGCCGCTACACCTCGCCCGACCGCATGGTCAGCCTGATCAAGAAGGGCGTGCTCGACATGATCGGCGCCGCGCGGCCCTCCATCGCCGACCCCTTCCTGCCCAAGAAGATCGAGGAAGGCCGGATCGAGGACATCCGCGAGTGCATCGGCTGCAACATCTGCGTCGCCAGCGACAACCTGGGTGTCCCCATGCGTTGCACCCAGAACCCGACCAAGGGCGAGGAGTGGCGCAAGGGCTGGCACCCCGAGCGCATCGCGTCGAAAGACACCGACGATCGTATTCTCGTGGTCGGCGCCGGACCGGCGGGTCTCGAAGCCGCCCGCGCGCTCGGTCAGCGCGGTTATGACGTCATGCTGGCGGAGGCCGGCACCGAACTGGGCGGCCGGTCGGCGCGCGAAAGCCGCCTGCCCGGCTTGTCCGCCTGGGGCCGCGTGCGCGACTGGCGGGTCGGCCAGATCCAGAACATGCCGAACGTCGAGATCTTCATGGACAGCCGCCTCGACGCCGATCAGGTCCGCGAGACCGGCTGCTCGCTGGTCGCCACGGCGACCGGCGCGACATGGCGGCGCGATGGTGGCGGCCGTTATCACGAGTTCCCGATGCCGGGCGCGGTCGACAACGCCCAACGCGTGCTGACACCCGATGACATCATGGACGGCGCCACGGTCGACGGGCCTGTCATCGTGTTCGATGACGACCACTATTATCTGGGCGGCGTGATCGCGGAGAAACTCGCCGCCGACGGCCATGACGTGACCCTGGTGACGACCGGCGCCTATGTCTCGACCTGGACCCAATACACGCTGGAGCTCGGCCGCATTCAGGCGCGCATGCATGAGGCCGGCATTGAGGTCCTGGCCAATCACGCGGTAACGGAGGTCGGCGACGGTTCGGTCACCATCAAACCGATCTTCGGCGGCCAGGCGTTCGAGCGGGCCTGCGGTCATGCGGTCCTGGTTACCGCGCCGCTGGCCAACGACATGCTGTATCACGATCTCATGGCCGATGAGGCAGCGCTTAAGGACGCCGGGATCCGCCGTGTCACCAGAATTGGCGACGGCCTGGCGCCGGGCACGATCGCGGCGGCGGTCTATAGCGGCCACCGCTTCGCCCGCGACCTCGGCGAGCCCTTGGGCGATGCCATCCCGTTCAACCGCGAACTCGTCGAGCTGACGGAAACGTTCGCCATGCCGTGACCGACGGCCATGGCTTTGAAGCAGGAGAGACGGACATGACATCCAACGGAGCCCATGGCGCAAACGGCGACGCCCACGCCGTTCTGACGGACGAGGTGATGGCCGGCTTCGGCAAACCGACGGAAGAGGCGCGCGGCCTGCCGAACGAAGCGTTTACGTCCGACGCGTTCTTCGAACTGGAGCGCAAGACGCTCTTTCCGCGCAGCTGGCTCCTTGCCGGCCTGGTCAGCGATATCGCCGACAAGGGCGACGCGCGCCCGGTCGAAGTCGCCGGCCGCTCGCTCATCCTTGGCCACGCCCAGGACGGCGACATCCGCGCCTTCCACAACGTCTGCCCCCATCGCGGCGCGCGGCTCCTGACCGAACCGGTGACCCGGCAGCCGGTCATGACCTGTCCTTACCACGCCTGGACCTTCGGCATGGACGGTGGGCTCAGGAACCGCCCGAACTACGACGGACCGGACAAACACAATGACGGCCGCAACGCCGGCGGCGAACGGCCGTGCCTGTTTCCCGTGCGCACCCAAGTCTGGCACGACTGGATCTTCGTCAATCTGGACGGCAAGGCGCCCGCTTTCGAAGACTACATCACCGGCGGCGGCGACCGGTTCGACGGCTACGACCTCGACGCCTTTCGCTTCGCCCACCGCATGAGCTTCTCCTTTGCCTGCAACTGGAAGCTCGCGGTCGAGAACTACTGCGACAACTATCACGTCTTCAAGGTCCATCCGGCGCTGAACGACGCGATGTCGTGGGACGAGGCGTCACGCCGGCCGATGGATGTCGCCGGGCGCCATCTCTCGACGGAGTACTGGTTCAAAGATGTCGACAAAGGCCAGCTTGGCAACAAGTCCGGCGTCGGCCTGCCGAAGCCCCATGGCCTGCCCAACGAGCTGCACAGCAAGATGGTCTATAGCGTCCTCTTCCCCAACACCGCCATCAACGTCTATCCCGCCAATCTTCAGCTCGTCCTGTTCGAGCCTGTCTCGGCGGGCGAAACCAACATGCACATGTGGTTCTATTTTGTCGGCGACGCTGCCGAGGCGCCGGCGTACGCGGAAGCCCGCCAGACGCTTTACGACGACTGGTCGAACCTCAACTTCGAGGACGAAGACATCTGCCGCCGTTTGCAGGAAGGCCGCCATTGCGACGCCTATGACGGCGGACGCCTGGCGCCCTATTGGGATATCGGTACCGTCCACTTTCACCAACAGGTCGCCGATGCCGTGCGCGGCGAAGGCGCCTTTGCCAACGGCCGCTGACGGAGGGCCGAACCATGACAGCCTTTGACTACCTGCCGCCGCTCTCCCATGACGATCAGGCCATCGCGCCGGATCACGGCCTTTTCGCCGTTCAGCCTTTGACCGGTGGACTGGGTGCTGAGATTGACGGTGTCGATCTCGCCAAGCCGCTTGATGACGAGATGAAAAGCGCGCTCCGCCAGGCGCTGCTCCACCACCTGGCCCTCGTCTTCCGTGACCAGCGGCTTGGACCCGATGAATTGGTCGCCCTGGGCCACGCCTTCGGCGATCTTCACGTCAACCCGTTCGTGGCCGGGCTGGAAAGCCATCCTGAGATCATGCAGATCAGGTCGGAAGAGAACGAGGAGGCGCGCTTCGCCGGACGCTGGCACAGCGATATCACCTGGGAGGAGCGCCCGTCATTGGGTTCCCTGCTCTACGCCAAGACCATTCCGCCCTATGGCGGCGATACGCTGTTCGCCAACATGTACCTTGCCTATGAGAGCCTCTCGCCCACCATGCGCCGCACGCTGGACGGATTGCGCGGCGAGCACACGGCGTTCCAAGGCCACGCCCGCGACGCCGCCTTTGCCGAGGCGCCGGAGAAGGTCGTCCATCCCCTGGTGCGCACCCATCCGGAGACCGGCCGCAAGGCGCTCTTCGTCAACGAGTACTTCACCCGCGGTATCGACGGCATGACGTCGGACGAAGCCGCGCCGATCCTCGACTTCCTCTACCGCCACATGGTGCGGCCGGAGTTCACCTGCCGGGTGCGTTGGGGCGAAGGCGCGCTCGTCTTCTGGGACAACCGCTGCACCCAGCACTACGCCGCCAACGACTATCCCGGCAGCAAGCGCCTGATGTGGCGTGTCACCATCAATGGCGACAAACCGTATTGAGCAGGTTCGACGACGTACCTTCCTCCGGACCTGCCGCTCTGATTTCTTGTCAGCGGCGCTCCTTGCCGCCGAGTTAATCGAACAGCGATCCGATCGTCATCGATCCAAGCGCCACAAGAGCTGATCGAAACGGTCCTGGCCGTAAAATGGCTCGCCGTCGACGGCAAACACCGGGACGCCCCAGTGTCCGTCAGCAAGGAGTGCCTCGTGGTTACGGGCAAAGTCATCGCGAAACGCATCAGCGCGCTCCTCAGCACGACGAGTCAGTTCCTCATAGTCGAGGCCGGCGCGCGCGACGGCGGCGCCCATGTTGCCGTCCTCATGCCAATTCTCCGTTGATCCGTCCCAGATCATCCGGCTCACCTGATCGATGAAGTCCCAACCCTTGCCCTGCTCTTGGGCGGCCGCGCTGAGGTTATAGAGGCGCCATGCACGCGGTTGCTCGGGCTCCCCGCGATACAGATTTCCATCCAGGCAGGCTATCGGCCAGGGCCGCGGCCAGCCGAAGGGAACGCCGAGAAACGCTGCCGTGCGGGACACGTCGTGCAGGAAGTAGGCCTGTTCAACCGGCTCGGCATCGAAGAACCGGTCGCTGTTGCGCATCAGGCCGGGCAGAACGAGACGCAAGACCACGTCGACGTCGGGACGGCGGCCCAGTGCCAGGATCCGGTCGAGCGCCAGATAACAGTAGGGCGAGTTATGCGACCAGTAGACATCAATCCGTTGCGCCATGTTCGTCTCTCCATGCTCGCCGCTTCCACGTGTTCGATGACGCCGTACGCAGCCCGTTTTCGGCGGTCATGACGGCAAGAGAGCTGACGTGAATCCGCGGGTGACAAGTATAGCCGCTTCGCGTTTCGCCGGCCTGTAACGCGCACCGAATTCGGTCGCGATCACCGGGACTTGCGCCGCGGCCGGGTGGCAGCCGCACACGCCTGCCACCCGAGTCTCAGATTCGTCACCGCGGTCTTACTCACAACGTTCAGGAGCCGGCACCGGCTTCCACCAACCAGCCGTCGACCACATCGCGATTGTCGGCAATCCACTTTGTCGCGGCGTCCGCTTGGCTGAGACCGTTCTGGTCGACTTCGACGAGCATCCACGCGGCATCGTCGTTGTCGAAGCTCATCTCTTTCAGAAGCCGCGCCGCGGCCGGCCATGTCGATTCGATGGCAGGGCTGGCAATCTTGAAGATACCCTTCTGGACTCTCCAATTGCAGTCGTAAGTCAGATCCGGGTTGGGACCCCAGGCCGGATCCGTCTCGCACGCCTCGTCCCATACGGGCGCACCAAGAACCTTCATGTCGTAGGTCTGGATGGCCCAATGGGGTTCCCAGAAGTGGATGAGAAGCGGTGCCTTGCGGGAATGGGCGCTGGCCATCTCAGCGACCAACGCGCCTTCGCCGCCGGCCTGAATGACCTCGAAATCGAGATCGAGTGCGGCGAACCGTTCGTCATAGTTCACGTTGCCCCAATCCGCCGGATACCCGACAAACCGACCGTTGGGCGCTGTCTCCGGAGAGACCAGGATGTCGAGGCAGTCCCTGAGCGCATTGTAATCGGGCAGGCCGGGGCACTGCTCTTCCATGTGGGCGGGGTAATAGAACTGGCCTCCGCCAAAGATGTCATGGTTGCCGAGGCTGATCAGCTCACCGGACTCCAGCGCGCCGGCCGCACCTTCACCCATGTTCTCGGGCCACATTTCGAGCGAGGCGGTAACATCCCCTTGGATCATGGCCTCGATCTGCGGGTAGTAACCGACCGTGACCGATTGAACGTTGTAACCCATCTCCTCGAGCAGCTGCTGGGCGATCTGCGTGATGACCTGCTGTGTCGTCCATTCGTTGATGGCGAGTTTGATCGTCTCGTTCGACTCCGGCACGTCAGCTTTCGTCGTTGGAGCCCACAGACCAACGGCAAGAGCAAGAAGAGCCGCGCCTGCGACGGTTCGGCAAGTTTGACGGTACATGGTTACCTCCCTGTGGTTACGGTGTCCTTGGGACACGCGATGTGATCTTCTTTTGGTTGCTTCCGGCCATGTCGCCCCGAAGATGCCGAACGCGGCGAGCCGCTCGGTCATCAACGCATGGCCGCCGTCTGCAACGCTTCCGCATAGAGCTTGGCATAGTCGTGCACCATGCAGTCCCAGTAGGGACTCAGCCGTCCTTGATCGAAGGCACCGGACGCTCTTGAAGCCTGCATCGCGCTGACCAGCGGAAAGTCTTGAAGCTCATTGACATCGCGATACGCCGCCATGGCGGCGTCACGTGATCCGTCATCGCCGCCCAGCGTTTCTTCAGCGCCATAGAAGTAGAAGAAGTATCGTTCGATGGTCCGGTCAGGCGCAGCGGGTACCAACTGCATCGCCATCACGCAGTAAGGCCAGACATGCAACAGAACATTAGGAAAGACGGTGAAGAACGAGTTGCGCCGCTTCAATCCTTCCGAGACGTTCGGATTGACGGGCAGGCTCCCCAGATAGCTGGGTCTCGCGGAGTCCATATCGTATCCGCCAAGGATGAGGGGCGGGTCAATGAGCCGAGCCGGCTTCCTTCGGTCTTGAGGAAACGATGCGTCGATCGACGGATGAACCGCAAAGATGTGGTAGTTGTCGAGATAGTTCTCTGCGACGAGTTTCCAGTTGCCGGGCGCATCAAGGTCAAAGGTGCCGCCATACCGCATCGAGGTGAAGTCGAACCCGTCGAAATGTGCGTCGACGGGCATCATGTAGCTCTCGAGATCCGGCGCGTTGCCGTCAATGTTCACGAAGACAAGGTCGTTCCACACCCCGGAACGGATCTCTTGGATCCGCGCGCTGCAGTCTTTGCCGGTGCCGTGGATCCCTTCACCGTGAAAGTGCGGCATCGTCTTGACGTCGCCCGACAACGAGAAAGACCAGCCGTGATAGGGGCACGTCAACATCGGCAGGGCCGAGCGTGCGCGCGACAGAATGAGCGCCCCACGATGCGGGCAGACGTTGGAAAGAACCCGTATGGCTCCTTTATCGCGCAGCAGGATCAGCGAGCGTCCGGCGATTTCGACGGGAACGGCGTCGCCTTGGTTGGGTACCTGCCCGCCGGCCCCCGCCAACATCCAGGTCCGGCGCAACAGCGCATCCTGCTCATAGCGGAAGAAATCGGGATCACAATAGGCCGCCGCGGGCAAGGTGCCGCCTGCCTCGACCGCCGTCTTAAGAGCGTCAAGGATCGGCCCAACGGCACGCCTCTTATCGTAACACTCGCCCTTCACCGCCATAGTGTGACCACTTCAAATTAGGTTTAGTTAAAATTATTGTATGGAAATTTTATTTCTGCAACATCTATCTCCCCGGCGCGTTAGTTGTGAAGGGCCAACGGAAAGACAACGCGTCCGAGGGATCTCCGGAGACGCGTCCACACGCACACCGCGCCTGGGACGCGGCCGATTCCGGTGTCGCCCGACGTGCTCGGCATGATACGCACCGTGACCGCTGAGAGTTTTAGTGTTATCTCATTTCTGAACAGTGAAATTCAGTCATGATCATCGAGGCAGGGGCGTGAATTGAAGTCACTCGGCGAGACCGACGAACCAGGCGCGACGCTTGCGCGCGAACTAGGTCCCCAGATTCGTGAACTGCGCAAGGCCCGGGGCCTGACGCTGAAGCAACTGGCGCACGAGATTGGCAAGACAGCTGGTTTCATCAGCCAGATCGAACGGGAACAGGCGCGCCCATCAATCTCGACACTGCAGGAGATTGGCCGCGCGCTTGGTGTGCCGTTTGCCTGGTTTGTCCCGCAGGACGACGCCGGAAAGCCGCAACACGAAAGCCAATTCGTCGTGCGGACCAACAACCGGCGACGCCTTCGCTACAACGACGCCATCACCGGATCGGGCTTTGCCGACGATTTGCTGTCGCCTCATCTGCGCGGCAACATGGTCGCGGCGCATACGCGGTTTGCGCCTGGTGGACGCTGGGGACCCTACGAAGTCAGCAAGGAGTATGAAGTCGCCATTTACGTCCTTGCGGGACAGCTCAAGGTCGACCACCTGGGCGAGGTTTACGTCTTGTCCGAGGGCGACTTCTTTCAGTATGCCCTGGCGCCGGACAGCCCTTATCACGAAATCAGCAACGCGTCGGACCACGACGAGGCAAAGTTCATCTGGATCGGCTCGCCCGTCGTCCTTGATTTCTAGTGTGGTCTGCCGGCTTAACTCTTCTGGATCGATTCGGTGACAAGGCGGCTGAAGGCAACGACCTGGGGATCCCAGAACGCCGACAGATCACCGCCGCCATAGGCGACGGAGCCACGCCCGGACTGCATCCAGCGCACGATGTCCATGTCTTCACGTTGGAAGTTGTCCATGAAACCGATGACGGCGTCCCGCTGGTCGGCGAACTCGTCTGCGGTCGCACCGTCACCGACCAGATAAAAGTGGAAATGCTCCGTGGTGCGGTCGGCCGAGACGGGCCGCATCTCGACCATGACCAAGGCATCTTCCCATACCTGCAGCATGTTCGACGGGTAACAGCAGATGAACCAACTGCGATTGCGGATGTAGTCCTGGTCGCCGCCATGGGTCGGCATTCCGAATTTCCGGCCGACATAGTTGTCGTCCGGCTTAGCGGGATAATCGTATCCGCCGATAATGATCTTGCCGCGCGTCACCGCGTTATCGCGGTCCTCCATGGGCATCTGCTTTTCGACGGCGGGGTGGGCGGAAAAGATATGATAGGTGTCCCAGAAGTTTTCCATCGCCAGTTTCCAGTTGCAGGCGAGGTCATAGTCGATTGTCCGGACGTAGGTTATGTCGCGAAAGTCGTACGGCTCCAGCGCGTCGAGCACGGGCTTCATCCATGTCTCGAAGGGATCGGCATCGCCACCAATGTTCACGTAGATGAAGTCGATCCATTGATGCGACCGCACAGCGGCTAGACCACACATACCCTTGGCAGACGGGTTCGTTTCGTGCTGGCCGCCACGATAGAAGTGCGGGCGCATGCGTGGCGCACCGTCCAGCCCGAATGACCAGGCGTGATAAGCACAGGTCAGCATCGCCTCTCCACGCCGCGGCTCTTCGACCAGTCTCGCGCCGCGATGCGGGCAAACGTTGTGAAAGACGCCAACCGAACCGTCGCGTTGGCGAATCAAGATCAAGTCATGTCCGGCAACGGTGACGGGAAGGATGTCGCCTGTCTCGGGGATCTGACTGGCGCGTCCGGCAAACATCCAGTCGCGCGCGAAGACGGTAAGGCGTTCCAATTCCAAGAAGGCATCACTGGTATAGGCCAGGTTGGGTAGCCGTTCGGTCTCTGCAAAATACGCCGCGGTTTCGGCGATCATGTCTTCATGCTGAGCACGGGTGTATTTGAGAGAACCAAGCATGAAACTGCCTCCCTTCTTGTAGCCGCGAGGTTCAGATCGGACCGGCCTCGAAAGCGTCGATCGCTCTGCGCTGCCTTCGATATGCCCTGCCGGACTCGCGTATGCCGGCACCGCTTTATCTCACTGTTTCATTCATAATGGAGAAAATACTAAAAAATTGGTATAAAAATTTAATCCGTGAAGCAAGCTACGGCGTGGATCACCGAGGTCGCTATGTCGGCTCCACGACAATGAGCGCATCGGCAACCGTCAGTCCGTTGCGGTGCACGAATACCGGGTTGAGATCGAGTTCACGAAGGCCCGGTGCCGCCGCCAATGTCGACACGGCAGCGATCGCGCGGCACAGCGCGGCTTTATCGGCAGGCGGTTCGCCCCGCGCGCCGTCGAGAATGGCTCTGCCGCGCAACCGTTCAATCATGTCGCGCGCCTTCGCCTCCGTCACCGGCGCTTCTGCAAACACGGTGTCCTCGAACAATTCGGCAAAGGTCCCGCCAAGACCGACCATCACAAGCGGTCCGAACACCGGGTCGCTCAAGGCACCCAGTATCATCTCGACGCCGGGCTCGGCCATCGCCTGAACGACAACGCCGTCGACCGAGACGTGAGGCGCATGGCTGCGCGCGTTATCGATGATCTCTTCAAAAGCGCTAGCCGCGTCATCAACCGATACGTTGAGACGGATGGCCTTCGCTTCCGTCTTGTGGGGGATGGCAGCCGACTGAACCTTCAAGGCGACAAGCCGTTGCATATCGACGACTGCCGATGCCGCCTCCTCCGCCGAGCGCACCACTTTCCACGGGCCAGGTTCCAGTCCCAGGCCCTCGAGCAGCGGGTATGCCGATGCCTCCGTCATGATACCGGGCGTGAGTGATGGTGGTTCGACCGAATGCCGTACGGCAGAACCATCGGGTACGTGCATGGACGCCAGACCTTTCAGCGTCTTCACGATGGCCCCCGCCTTGGTCGTAACGGGCAAGCCGCAAGTCTGCATGACGTCCAAAAACTCCGGGATTGGCGATGTATAGGACCAGAAGACAATCGGCTTGGGGCAGGTGCTTGCGAGACTCTTCAGGGCACCAACTTCTTTTCCCACCGTCGCAACGGTCCGGCCCGAGGCAGCCACGATGACGCCATCGACGTTCGGATCGTCGGAAAGAGTCTTCGTGAGGCCGGCATAGCCAAGCGCACGGATGCCGCTGGCCGTTGCGTCGATCGGATTGATCGACGAGCCATAGCTCGGCAACGACTGGTCCAGAGACGATCGTGTCGCCGGCTCCAGTTCCGGGACGTCGAGACCGGCGCCGTCGCAGAGATCGGCCAGAAGGCCGGCACCACCGCCACTCGACGAACAGATCCCCATGCGTGGGCCGGCCGGCAAGATGTGCCGCAGTCTGGCCGCCAGGCCGGCGCACTCAACAGCCTCGTCCATCTCACGCGTCTCGATGATGGCGGCGTCCGCCATCAAGTCGGCGACCACACGATCATCGGCCGCGAGTGCGCCGGTGTGCGATGCGGCCTGCCGTTGTCCGACACGCGAGCGCCCGACACGAAGCATGACAATCGGAATGCCGGCCTTGCGACATCGATCCGCCGCCGCCAGAAACCGCCGCCCGTCGCCAAATCCCTCGACGAACAGAAGCAAGGCATCCGTGCGTCCCTCGTCGACGTGGAAGTCCACGTAGTCCGCCATCGTAAGACTGGCCTCGTTGCCGGTCGTGATGACGCGCTGCACCGCAAGCCCACGGCTCCAAGCCAGATCAAACAGGCCAAAACCCAACGCGCCGGATTGCGCGATGACGTTGACGCGCGGTCCCTCAAGCCGTTCGGAATCGGGCAAGGGGTCCATGTCACGCAGCACCGGACTGAAGGTGGCGGCGAGACCCGTCCCGGTATCCGCCAAGCCTTCACTGTTCGGACCGGCAAGCGCGAGATCATGGTCGCGTGCTATCGCTGCCACCTCTTCCTGCAACTGCTGACCCGTTTCGCCTGCTTCCTCGGCAAATCCGGATCCAAAGATGATCGCGGCGCGAATGCCGACATCCACGCATTGCCGCAGGACATCTGGCGTGGCCGCCGCCGGCGTTAAGAGGAGGGCGAGATCCGGCACCTCGGGCAGGTCCGCAACATGGCGATAGGTACGATGTCCATGAACACGCGACGACGACCGGCTGACAAAGAAAACTTCACCGTTGAAGCGATGGTGAAGGATGGTCTCACAGCAATGACCGCGTACCGATGCCGGCTGCTCGCTTGCGCCGATAACGACCACCGACCGTGGGTTCAGCAGTTTCCCGAGGTCCGGCACGGCTCAACGCAGTCCCAAGGCACGGGCGACGATGCTGTGCAGAATTTCCACGGTGCCGCCCTGTATCGTGACCTTCGGGGTGAGCGCCGTCATATGCTGCAGGACATCGTCGAACCTCTCGCGATCCGGCCCGTCATTGTCGATCAGACTGGTGATACGCCGCGCCTCCGCCACCATGGCCTGTTCCCATCGCGTCGCGGCAGCCTTGACGACGGACGCTTCGGCTACCGGCTCACTGCCCTCGTCCATGCCCCGTGCCACGGCCATCGCCATGTGCCGAAAGACGTGCAACTGCGCGGTCATGCGGCCAAGGCCCTCTGCCGATCGTTGGTCCGGCGATGAACTGAGGACGTCGATAAGCGCCGGCATAAGCGGATAGGTTTCCAGGAACCTCTCCGGGCCCGAGCGCTCGAAGGCCAACTCGCTGGTTGCCTGACGCCAGGCCTCGTCCGGGGAACCGAGCACATGGTCGTCCGGCACGAAAACATCGTCGAAGACGACCTCGTTGAAATCGTGCTCGCCTGACGGAAAGAGAATGGGACGCACGGAGATCCCGGAACGCCCCATGTCGATCAAGAACTGGGTGAGGCCGTGCCGGCGATTGTCGCTGGTCGCCGGCGCGGTCCTGAAGATGCCGATCATCCAGTCGCACCGGTGCGCAAGCGTGGTCCAGAGTTTGCTGCCGGAAAGCCGCCATCCACCGTCACACGCGACGGCCTTGGCGCGCGCTGCAAAAAGATCGGAACCGGAATCCGCTTCGCTCATGCCGATGCAGAAGGCGAGCTCGCCCGCGACAATCTTCGGAACCAGTTCGTCGCGTACGTGCGGCTGCGCGTACTTGATCAACATGGGACCACTCTGCCGGTCGGCGACAAAGTGCGCGCGTATCGGTGCGTTGCCGGCCAGCAGTTCCTCGGTCACGGCATAGCGCTCGGCGTAGCTGCGCCCATGACCGCCAAGCTCCTTCGGCCATGTCATACCGATCCAGCCTCTGGCGCCGACCTTGGCGCTGAAGGCACGATCGAACCGGGTTTCCGGGTCCAGATTGAGCGGGTCGAATCCACCGGCCTCCGATTCGTGATCGAGAAAGGCCCTGACTTCCGCGCGCAGGCATGCGATCGCCGCCGACTCGGGCGCTGGATCGAAGCGAATGCTCATCCGCCGGCCCTCGTCCTCGGCTGATGCCCGCCTGCAACGTGATGCCAGAAGCCTCTGCCGGTCGATGCAGCCGCCGCGTTGCCCAGGAAGACAGCCCATTCGGAGCCCGAGCCAAAGTCGTCGCGCCATGCCAGAAGTTGCCTGGTGTAACGCTGGAGTACGTGCTCGGCGGTAAATCCGATGGCGCCGAAAACCTGATGAGCAATAGCCGCGCCCTCTGTCGCAGCGTCGTCGGCACGGACCTTTGCCGCGGCGGCCTCCATGTGGGCGGGGCCACAATCAAGTGCGTCGAGCGCAACCGCCGACGCGACCTCGGTGGCGCAGGTCTCGCCCGCGAGCCGGGCCAGATGATGCTGGATCGCCTGGAACTTGGCGATCGGTCTGCCAAAGGCACGCCTTTCGCCCGCATAGGTCACCGCGGCATCAAGCAACCAGCGCAGCGCGCCGCCCATCTGCGCCGCCCGCATGGCGGCAGCCGACGCCATGACGTCTCGTTGTGATGCCTCGACATAGCCCATGGCCTGAGGCTCGAGATCCCGTAACCGCACATCCGCGCGCGAAACACCGGCGCCCGACCGCACCCGCACGACGTCGCCTTGGACCGCGTCGATTAGGGCGCAGGCGACGCGATCTCCCTGCTCTGTAACGACCAGCATCGGCCCATCGACACAAGGAACGTTACGAGCATTGCCCGACAGCTTTCCCGCAGAACTGATGGTCAGACGATCGCTCATGCGGGATGGCGCCAGTCCGATGATGCCGTCCGCCAGTTCGATGCCCGCGCGTGCCGCCCAATGATGGGCGGTCATGGTTTCGACAAGCGGCACGGCGAGAGCATGAGAACCAGCCGCAGCCGCGATCGCGCCGACGGTACGCGATCCCAGTCCGGCGCCGCCCATCGCTTCGCAAGCCCAGGCCCGCGATAGCAGGGCATCTTCGATCGCCGACCACAGCTCCTCGCGCCAACCCTCTCTGCCGGCAATGATGGACTGGGGATCGGCAAGGTCGGCGAACATGCGGTGGGCCGTTTCGCCGATTTGTGCAGACACGTCCGTCGCGGTCACTACTGGCCCCGGAATGTCGGCGTACGTCGTTCGCGCATCGCTGCGACACCTTCTGCGAAGTCGTCTGTCTTGCGCAGCCGGACTTGCTCCTCGAGTTCACGCCTGAGAGCGGCGTCCACCGCCTCATAGAGGCCCAGTCTGAGTGTCGTTCGGGTCGAAACGACGGCGAGTGGTGCCTGTCCCGCGATCTCGCCGGCCAGATCCAGCGCCGCGCCGCGCAGTTCATCCTTCGGCACCAACGCGTCGGCAAGACCGATGCGAGCGGCCTCCTCGCCCCCAATCCGGCGGCTGGTCAGAAACAGGAGAGCAGCTTGCTGGTGACCGATGACACGCGGCAGCGTGGCTGTCAGGCCAAAGCCAGGATGGAAGCCGAGAGCGGTGAAGTTGGCGCTGAACCGCGCCTCGGGACAGGCAATGCGGAAATCGCTCGCCATGGCGAGGCCCAGACCACCGCCAATCGCCGCACCCTGTATCGCGGCAACGATCGGCTTGGGAAAACGAAACAGGCGGCGGGCCTGGTCGTAAACCTCAGATGCCATCGACGCGCCGCCACCCGACTTGCCGCCAAGCTCGGCACCCGCGCAGAACGACTTGCCGTGCGAGGCCAAGACAACGGCGCGACAACCATCGTCGTTTGCCAAGTGTTCGAGACAGTCAGCAAGATGGGTCAAAAGCGCGACATCGAAGAAGTTATGCGGCGGCCGACGCAACTCGACGACGTTCACGTAGCCGTGGCGCTCGACCCCGACGTCTTCAAACTCACTCATCGCCTCAACCTCAGCACGGTATGCCTGCTTTGCGTAACCCACAGCCTGTCACAAATCTGGGCCTCTCAGTACAGGCCATCATCGGGTCGCCACTGTCAAGTTAACCTCGAAATTACGATTGAAATAAAATTGTGTATAGATAATTTTAGCAGCTAAATCGAACCCCAGGCGGTTAGCATGGCCTTGTCACCGGCGGATATGCCGTCTCATAGCCGCATCGCCATCATCGGCGGCGGGATCGCCGGTGTTGACCGCAGCCACTTGGAGTCTGGACGTTTCGAAGTGAATGTTGCGGGAGACCTCGTGCCTGTCCGGGCCCAGTTCGCACCATTCTATGACCCGCAGCGCACGAGGGTCTTGGCATGAGTCTTCTCTATCTCTCCAGAAGCGACCTGGAAGACGCCTGCCCGGACTTCGCCGAGGTCATCGCGGCCGTCCGCGACGGTGTGTTGGCCCACGCCAACGGTCGTGCCGTTGCGGTTCCCACACTCGCCCTTCCAGTCGATGGTGTTGAGGGCGCTCTCTACACGATCAGGGGCGCGGCCCTTGATCTTGACGTGTCGGCCGTCAAATCAGTCGGTTCGTTCCCGTCCAACCGCGCCCAGGGGCTGCCACCCGATCCCGGTCTGCTGCTGCTGCACGACATGAGGACGGGCATCCCGAAGGCAATTCTCGAAGGTTCGTTCATAACAACGGTGCGCACGGCAGCGATGACGGCACTTGGCGCCATGACGGTCGCGCGTCCGCAGGCCCGGGTCCTCGGCTGCATTGGGGCGCGGGGCATTGCGCCGCTTGCGGCACGTATGCTTGCCGAGTCGATGGCACTCGACGAGGTTCGTTTTCACTCCGCATCACCCGAAAGCCGCGAGACCGCAGCGCATGAGCTGGCAGCAACCGGCACAGACGCACGCGCCGTCGACTCATGGGCTGCTTGCGTCGACGGCGCCGACATCGTGATTGACGGACCAGGCCTCAGTCGTCACCAGCCGCTGTTTCCGTCCAAGCTCATCGCGCCGGGCGCGGCCGTCATTTCCTATGGCGGGTTCTCGTCCTATGACAGCGAGATCCTGGCGAACGTCGACCGCGTCGTCATGGATCGCTGGGCTGAGGGAGGCTCAGGCCCCCTTGGTCCCTTCATTGCCGCCGGTGCGTTTACGAAGTCGCATGTCGATGCCTGGTTTGGCGATATCATCGCTGGCAGGGCGCAAGCGCGAACCGATGATGCGCAACGAGTCCTCCTCTGGCACCGCGGCCTCGGTGTGTGCGATATCACGCTGGCCGCGCGACTGATGGCGCGGGCCGGTGATCTGGGGCTGGGCACGACGCTGCGTTATCCCTGACGTCGGGCCGGCTCAGCCCGCTGGCGCCGCTGACTGCAACTCGGCAGCGATCGCCTCAACCAGCGCGTTGGCAGCGTTTGATGGCGTGCCCTTCGCCACCCGTACGACCGTCCGGATCGGCGGAGGCGGCGGCAGCCCCAGGTCGATCACCCGGAACTCGCGACGCATGCTGCGCCGATCCATCAGCGTCACGCCCAGGCCGGCGGCGACCGCATTGCAGGCGCCATCCACGCTGCGGCACTCCAACACCGTTTGCAGTCTCCTGGCGGACTGACTGTTGTCGATTTGGCGCTCGGCCCAAAGGCGGCAGAAACAGTCCCGCCCGAAGGCGATATAGGGAATCGGGTCCAGGGTGCTGGGCCGATGGTCGCGCGCCTCGACCCAGACCAGTTCCTCCTCGCCGACGATCCGGTCATCAGCGGCCAGGTCCGCTTCGAAGACGTTGAGGACCGCAACGTCGAAGGTGCCCTGCGCCAGCCCATCGAGCAATTCTAGGCTCAGCGCGGCATGCGTCCTAACGCTGGTAGCAGGATGGGCGCGTGCGAACCGCGCCAGGATATTGACCAGCTTGGCATCGACATTGCCCTCGGTGATGCCCAACCGCACCTCGCCCTCGATAGCGCTGTGACGCAACGAGGCGATGGCTTCATCGTGCAGACCGACAATGCGTTCCGCATAGTCCAGAAGCCGTTGCCCCTCGTCGGTCAACAGCGGCATGCCCGGCTGTCGCCGCAAAAGCTGGCAGTCGATCGCCGACTCAAGCCTGCGGATCTTGTGGCTGACCGCCGACTGTGAAAGCGCCAGTTGATCGGCTGCGCGGGTGACGCCGCCAGCGTGGGCCACGGATTGGAGCGTTCGCAGCGTTTCGATATCGAGTTTCATGGGGAATCAGCCGGGCTCGCGTTGTTTCGAAAGATCGGGCTGTCCGACGCGGAAATCCCGACCCGTGTGCTGATCGACCTGGCGCCATGGAGTGCGCGACATCGGTTACCGAACATCGAGTCAACATGACATAACTGACATGATTTCATCAAGACATGTCATTTGTGTCGCGTCGCGCGACGCCTTAGTTTGTCTGCATCAGCCCATGTTGGGCGCGAGGAACGAGGGCCATGTCCGCCCACGAGATCGAACGGCAGGCTACGGACGCGCTGGAGGACCGCATCAAGGCGCTGGCGCTGGCCAAGGGCGCGTCGAGCTGCGGCATCGCGTCGGTCGAACGCATGAAGGACGGACCGCCGTCAGCCGATCCCACCTATGTCATGCCCCAGGCGCGCTCGGTCG
>JANQGO010000308.1 GCA_028277285.1 Alphaproteobacteria bacterium
GGCATGTCGGTTGGCGAACGCGACCTGGTGCGCCAGGTCCTGGGCGACGAAGGCCTTGATGTCGACTTTTGGAAGATCGCAATGCGTCCGGGCAAACCGCTTACCTTCGGGCACCTCAACGGCACGCCGATGCTGGGTTTCCCCGGCAACCCGGTCTCGTCCATCGTCTGCGGGCTGCTCTTCATGCGCCCGGCGATCGACGCCATGCTGGGCGTTGCCGAACCGTCGGTGACCTACGAAACGGCACGGCTTGGCGCGCCACTCGCGGCCAATGACGAACGCCAGGATTATCTGCGCGGGCGCCTGTCGCGCGACGAGAACGGCGAACGGATCGTGACGTCCTATGATGTCCAGGACAGCTCCATGCTGGCGACCATCGCCGGCTCCGATTGCCTGATCATGCGGCCGCCCCACGCCCCGGCGGCTGAGGCCGGTGAGCCCGTCCGCTACGTGCTGCTCTAAGAACAAACCGACAATCGCTGCCTTTTAACGCTGAGAAACGCACGTTTGCGTCTTGACACAAAACGCGAACTAAACTAGAACCTGTGTGTTTGTTAGGCATTTGTTCTAGATATTGTGGGGCGCAGACACAATGTTGACACGCAAGCAGCAAGAACTCCTTCTCTATATCAACCGCCGGCTCGGCGAGGACGGCGTTTCGCCGTCGTTCGACGAGATGAAGGATGCGGTCGGCTTGAAATCCAAGTCGGGTATTCATCGCTTGATCACGGCTTTGGAGGAACGCGGTTTCATTCGCCGCCTGCCCCACCGCGCGCGGGCGTTGGAGGTTCTGAAACTGCCGCCGGGCAACGAGGAGACGGTCGCCTCGCTGAGCGTGATCGAGGGCTCGGCCAAGCCGAAGACACCGGAGTTCCCCGCGGCGCACGCCTTGGAAGGCGCCGTCAACCTGCCGCTGCACGGCAAGATCGCCGCCGGCACACCGATTGAGGCGCTGTCCGATCCTACGCGCAGCGTCGACATCCCCGGTTCGCTGGTCGGCAATCGGGACTGCTACGCCCTGGAGATCGAGGGTGATTCGATGGTCGAGGCCGGCATCCTCGATGGCGACATCGCGGTCATCGAACGCTGCGACACCGCCGACAACGGCACGGTCGTCGTGGCGCTGGTCGACGATGCCGAAGCGACTCTCAAGCGGCTGCGGCGCAAGGGCGATTCCATCGCGCTGGAGCCCGCCAACCACGCCTACGAGACCCGCATCTTCGGTCCGGACCGGGTCAAGGTTCAGGGTCGTCTGGTCGGCCTCGTCCGCACCTACTGAGCCTCCTCGCGCGGCTCCGGCCAGTGGGCCCACGGGCGCCTGCCCTGGGCCCCGGCCACGGTATCGATTACCACGCCGGCGTCGTCGAACCACACCGCGTGGGTGCCTTCGCGCCACAGGTCGAAGCGGTCGATCGCGCCCCAGGGCGCCGCGCAATCGCCGAAGATCGGCACCAGGCTCACGACAAAGTCGGTGCGCGCGCAGTCTTCGGCCAGGATGGCGCCGTCCTCGACAATAGCGACCCCAGGGCCGCCCTGCCCCATGGGGCGGTAAAGGCAGCCTTGCCGATCGCAGCGCAGGCTGTCATCCGGTAAGGCCTCGCCCGGCTCGGGCCAAGGCGGCGCCCTTTCCTGCCCCGCCATGGCGAGCCATTGTTCACCGACGAAGGTCTCACGGCGATAGGACGACAGAACGAGCGAGCCTGCGCCGTCCGTGACGGCCATGAGCCGTGCGTTCCCGCTGACCAGGAGGTCGGGGCCACGCGCCAGCGACCATACCGCAATCGCGACGAGGACCGGTAGCACGCCCCAGATGCGCAAGCGACCACGCCACAGGCATAGCCATAGGAGCGCGAAGCCGATCAGAACCGGCAGCCAGGATGGCGGCGACGGCAGATGCAGCACGGCGCCTGGCGTGTCGGACGTCCAGTGGGCGACCAGCAGCACCGCATCAATCCCCCAGCCCATCGGGACCAGGGCAAGCTGCTCGAGGCCGAACGGCATCAAGGCAAGCGCCAGGAGGCCCCAGGGCATGACCCAGAAGGCGGTGATCGGCACAGCGACCAGATTGGCGGCCAGGCCGTAGACAGCCCAGCGATTGAAGTACGCGAGCACGAAGCCGGCGGTTGCGAGGTCGGCGATCACCGTGGTGATCGCAATACCCGCGACATAAAGCGCCAGGCGGCCTGGCACCGACCGCCGCGCCCGCCAAGCCGGCCAACGCATGCGGATGGCCTCATAGACGGCGATCAAGGCGATGACGGCGGCGAACGAGAGTTGAAAGCTCGGGCCGAGCACACTGACCGGCGCGATGATCATGACGACCAACGCCGCGAACGCAACCAGCCGCATGGAAAACGGATCGCGCTCGATCATGATCGCACCGAGCACGATGGCGGTCATGATGAAGGCGCGCTGGGTCGGCACCGTGGCGCCGGACAACAGCAGGTAGCCAAAGGTGCCGACAAGCGCGAAGACGGCCGCCCACTTCTTGATCGGATACCTCAGCGCGACCGGCTCGATCATCGCGACAACCGCCCGAAAGCTCACGAACAGCGCGGCAGCGACCAAGCCCAAGTGCAGGCCGGAGATTGCCATGAGATGCGCCAGACCGGCGCGGCGGATGGATTC
>JANQGO010000319.1 GCA_028277285.1 Alphaproteobacteria bacterium
GATTGGCGTCGCCGACCCGATCAAACAGACCAGCGCTGCAGCGCTCGAACGTCTGTCGGGTCTGGGCCTGCGCATCGTCATGCTGACCGGCGATACCGAAGCCACCGCCAAGGCGGTCGCGGCACGGCTGCCGATCGACGAGGTGATCGCCGACGTGCTGCCGACCGAGAAGGGCGCGGTGATCGACCGGTTGCGCGGCGAAGGTCGGGTTGTGGCCATGGCGGGCGACGGCGTCAACGACGCGCCGGCGCTGGCCGCGGCCGATGTCGGCATCGCCATGGGCACCGGCGCCGACGTCGCCAAGGAAAGCGCCGGCATCACGCTGGTGAAGGGTAATCTGGACGGCATCGTTCGCGCGCGCCACCTGAGCCACGCGGTGATGGCGAACATCCGTCAGAACCTCTTCTTCGCCTTTATCTATAACGGCCTGGGCGTGCCGATCGCCGCCGGCCTGCTCTATCCTATCTTCGGCGTTCTGCTGAGCCCGATGATCGCGGCTGCCGCCATGAGCCTGAGCTCGGTCTCGGTGATCTCCAACGCGCTGCGGTTGAAGGCGGTCAAGCTTGACGATTGACGGCGCCTTCGCTGGCGCCTTCGCGTTACGATTACGCTTTAACTCCGGCTCGACTTGGTCTCATAGTCTCGCGGTCCGGTTGCAACCATGCGGAGACGTGCGATGCCTGAGACGATCACCCTGCCCATTGACAATGCGGCGACGTGGCGGGCAAGCGACTTTGCCTCTCTGGACGACATCGCCTTTGACCTGACGCGCGGGCAGCAGGACGCCCTGACCCGGTTTGCCCGAAGTGTGCGTCGCGCAAACCGGTCTTGGTATGACCTGACACCTGATGAAGAGGCGCTGCCTTCGCTCGCTTCCTCGCTTGCGTCGATGCGCGACGAGACCTACCGGGGCCGTGGCGTGGTGCTGTTGCGGGGCCTGCCGTTTGACGAACTCGACGAGGACGAGTCGGCCGTCATCGCGTGGGCGGTCGGCGCCCACTTCGGCCGGCGCGCGTCACAGAATGCCTATGGCGATCTGCTCGGCCGCGTCGAGCTCAACCGCGAGCGTGACGATGCGTGGCGCGGTTACGGCAAGAGCACGCCGTCGGGTTTTCACACCGACCATGTCGATGGCCTGGGTCTGGCCTGCGTGCGCCCGGCGGCGTCGGGCGGCGCGTCGCGGCTGCTCAGTGCCGGCGCCGTCCATAACGTGATGGCCGCCGAATGTCCGGATCTGCTGCGGGCGCTTTACCGCGGCGCGCCGATGCACTGGTTCGGTGAACCGCCGTCGCCGGGCGAGAAGGTCAGCGGTTTCACCGTGCCCGTGTTCTCCCAGAGCGAGGGACGGATCGTCTGCGTCTTCTTGCCCAGCTACATGCGCGCGGCCGCGGAGGAAACCGGCGGCGCGCTCGATCCCGATCTTGAGGATGCGTTCGCGTCGTTCAAGGAGATCAGCGAACGGGACGGCATGGCGCTGGAGATCGACTTGGCGGCCGGCGATATGATCGTCATCGACAACAAGGCCGTGCTGCACGGCCGACGCGCCTTCGACGCGGACGTCGAAGGTGCGGGCAACCGTCTGCTCTACCGCCTGTGGTTCGAGGCCGAGCCGGCGCGCCCGGCCCATCCCGGCGTCGTCGCCTATTACGAAGGTCTGAAACGGGCGTATCGCGACCCCGTGCTCAAGTCGGCCTGAGAACCGCCCCCTGGGGGTGCGAAACCGGCAGGGCGGCTCAACCTTGCCCCGCCTAGCCCCATCGGCGCATAATCGAGGCACCCCAGAGACAAACCGTTTCCATGGCGTCGCCCGGTGACGCCAAGTCGGTAATTGGCTTGCTCTAACCTTTTGAAGTAACTGGTATTGGCGCGGCTTCGGGCGGGCCGTGACCGGATCAAGCGGAGAACATCATGACCACCATCGACACGCGTCCGATCGACCATGCTTCGGCTTGGAAGGGCAGCGATTTCGAGAGCCCGGACGATTTTGCGTTCGACCTCGAACCGCGCCATCTGGACGCTTTCAAGACGGTGGTCGCGCGCGCCAAGCGGGACGGTGTGGGCCTGCAGGAACTGGGCCCTCGACACGTAGCGATGCCCGAGATCGAGGATGACCTGATCGCCATCCGCGACGAATTGATGGACGGGCGCGGCCTGATCGTTCTGCGCGGCTTTCCTGTCGAGACCATGAGCGAAGCGGATCTGGGCATCGTCTATTGGGCGATCGGCACCTATTTCGGCCGCGGCGTGGCGCAAAGCCCGATGGGCGACCGGCTGGGTTACGTCACCGATGTTTCGGAGCCGGGCAAGCGCGAGCGCGGCTACCGCAGCGCCATGGAGCTTCGCCTGCACACGGACTCCGACGACATTGTCGGGCTTATGTGCATTCGCCAGGCCAAGAGCGGCGGCATGAGCCGTCTGACCAGTTCGGTTGCCGTCCACAACGAGATCGCCGCCACGCGCCCTGATCTGCTGGCGCCGCTCTATGAAGGTTTCCACTATCACTGGTTCGGCGAGCAGCCGCCCGGCCAAGGCGTCGTCAGCGATTTCAAGATCCCGGTGTTCTGCCGCGAGGGCGGCAAGCTCTCGGCGTGTTTCCTGCGCGAGTTCATCGACATGGGCGCGGCAGAGCTGGGCCAGCCACTGAGTGACCTGCAGGTCGAAGCGCTCGATTACTTCGAGACCGTCGCGAACCGCGACGACATCGTTCTGACCTATCGGCTGGAGCCCGGCTGGACCTCGTTCATCAACAACTACACCGTCCTGCATTCGCGCACCGGTTTCGAGGATTGGCCGGAGCAGGATCGCCGCCGGCTGCTGTTCCGTCTGTGGCTGAAGGCTGACCCGCCGCGGCCGGTGCACCCGAACCTTCGCCGCTATTACGGCGAAGACGGTATGCATGTGGACGGGCGCGAACACACGTATTTCGAACCCGAACGCGCCAGCGCCTGATCCCCGTCATCGGGTTCGCGGCATCCCCCCTCGCCGCAAGCAACGACATTATCTATCCGCCAGCGAGGTGTGGTCATGGCGATCAAGAGCATCAATCCGACGACCGGTGAAACGCTTCAGAGTTTCAAGGAACTGACGCTCGCCGAACTCGACGCCAAGCTGGCGCGCGCGACCGAGGCGCAGGCGGCCTGGCGGCAGACCGATTTCGGCGCGCGCAGCAAACTGATGCACGATGTCGCCGCGGCGCTCGAGGCGCGGCGCGACGAATGGGCGGCATTGATGACGGCGGAGATGGGCAAGACGCTTGTCTCGGCCAAGGCGGAGGTCGACAAGTGCGCGTGGGTCTGCCGCTATTACGCGGAGAACGCCAGCGCCTTTCTGGCCGATCAGGTCATCGCGTCGGATGCCAGCCGAAGCTATGTGCGCTTCTTGCCGCTGGGTGTCGTGCTGGCGGTCATGCCGTGGAACTTTCCGTTCTGGCAGCTCTTCCGGTTTGCCGCGCCGGCGATCATGGCCGGCAATGCCGGTGTCCTGAAACATGCGTCCAACGTGCCGCAGTCGGCGCTTGCCATCGAGCAGGTGTTCACCGACGCCAAGGCACCGGAAGGGTTGTTCCAGACGCTGCTGATCGGCTCGTCCAAGGTCGCGCGCGTCATCGACGACGACCGGATTGCCGCGGCGACGCTGACCGGCAGCACCGAGGCGGGCATCGCGGTCGCCGGGCGCGCCGGCGCCAACATCAAGAAGACCGTTCTGGAACTGGGCGGCAGCGATCCTTTCATCGTCATGCCGCCGGCCAGGCTCGACGACGCGGTGGCGACGGCGGTCAAGGCGCGCACGATCAACAACGGTCAG
>JANQGO010000070.1 GCA_028277285.1 Alphaproteobacteria bacterium
TGATCCCGTCGACGATCGTGTCCAGATCGCTGCCATACATCCAGATCCCGTCGGTCAGGTTCGGGGCGCCCACTTCGCGCATCCCCTTGCCCTCGTCACCGTGGCAGACCGCGCAGTTGTCCATGTAGAGGGTCTTGCCTTCCTCCAGATTGGCATCGGCGGCGGTGTCCATGCCGGCCAGCGAATGGACGTAGTTTGCCACATCGAAGACCTCGTCGGGGGTGAGCAATTCGTCGCGCCCGAAGGCGGGCATGTCGCCGAACCGGGTCTCGTCGTGATCCGACCGGATGCCGTAGAGCAGCGTCTGGTGGATGTCGTCGAGCGAGCCGCCCCACAGCCAGGCATCGTCGTTGAGGTTGGGATAGCCCTTGAAGCCGCCGCCGCCGCTGCCGTGGCAGGGCGCGCAGTTGTCGCCGAAGGCCGAGCGGCCGTTGGCCATGGCGAATTCCAGCATCGCCGGCGTCTGCTGGATTTCGGCAAGGTCGGCGTCGGCGAGACCGGCGCCCTTCTCGGCGCGCAACGTCTTGAGCGCGTCGACCTCCTGCATCACGACCGCGCGCTGCGACTGGCCGCGAATGCCGCGGGTATAGTCGGTCAGCATCGGCCAGGACGGCATCAGGATCCAGTAGATCACCGACCAGACGACGGTGGCGTAGAACACCCAGAGCCACCAGCGCGGCAGGGGGTTGTTGAGCTCCTTCAGCCCGTCCCACTCATGGCCGGTCGTCTCGACGCCGGAGAGTTTGTCGATTTCCTTTTCAGCCATGGTTCAATCCTCGCGAAGCGGAATCTTGGAGGCGTCGTCGAAGCGCTTCTTGTTCTTTGGCCAAAGCGCGTAGGCGAGCACGATTGCGAACAGGATCACGAAGTAGACGAGACCCCAGGTCTGGGCGAATTCGGCAAGGCGTTCGTACATGTCCGCTCACCTCAGGTTCACGTCGGCCTGGTCGTCGTAGAGCGAGAAGTCGACCAGGGTACCGAGCATCTGCAGATAGGCGATCACCGCGTCCATCTCGGTCAGCTTGCGGGGATCGCCGTCGAAGGAGCGCACCTGCGCGCCGGGATAGCGCTCCAGGAAGGCGTCGACATTGTCGTCGTCCGGATTGGCCTGGGCGCGCAAGTCGGCGACCGCGTTCTCGATCATCTCCTCGGAATAGGGCACCCCGATGAGCGCGTTGACGGCGAGATCCGTCTCGATGAAGCGCGGATCGACCTCGTAGTCGGCAAGCCAGGGATAGCTCGGCATGATCGAGGCCGGCGACACCGAGCGCGGGTCGACCAGATGATCATGATGCCACTGATCCGAATACTTGCCGCCGACACGGGCGAGGTCGGGCCCCGTCCGCTTCGAGCCCCACTGGAAGGGGTGGTCGTACATCGATTCCGCGGCCAGGCTGTAATGGCCGTAGCGCTCGACCTCGTCGCGCAACGTCCGGATCTGCTGCGAGTGGCAGTTGTAGCAGCCCTCGCGGATATAGACGTTGCGTCCGGCCAGTTCGAGCGGCGTATAGGGCCGCATACCCTCGACCTCCTCGATGGTCGACTTCAGGTAGAAGTTCGGCACCAGTTCGATCAGGCCGCCGATCGCCACGACGATCAGGATACCGACGGTCAGGAGGATCGAGTTCTTTTCGAAGATCGCGTGTCTGTTCATGAGCGACATTGTCTGATCCTCCTCACTCGGCCGGCTGCACGGCGGTGGGATGGCCGACCTCTTCCTCGGCGTATTCGCCGTGGCGGACGGTCATCCACAGGTTGTAGACCATGATCAGCGCGCCGATCACGAAGAGCAGGCCGCCGATGGCGCGGATGATGTAGAAGGGATGCATCGCCTCGACGGTCTCGATGAACGAGTATTCGAGGAAGCCCAGGCTCGTGTAGGCGCGCCACATCAGGCCCTGCATGATGCCGGAGACCCACATCGACGTGATGTAGAGGACGATGCCGATCGTGGCGATCCAGAAGTGCCAGTTGACGAGCTTCAGCGAGTAGAGCTGCTTCTTGTTCCACAGCCACGGCACCAGGCAGTAGATGGCACCGAAGGAGACGAAGCCGACCCAGCCGAGCGCGCCGGAATGCACGTGGCCGATGGTCCAGTCGGTATAGTGGCTGAGCGAGTTGACCGCCCTGATCGACATCAGCGGGCCCTCGAAGGTCGACATGCCGTAGAAGGCGACCGAGACGACCAGCATGCGCAGGACGGGATCGGTCCTGAGCTTGTCCCAGGCCCCAGACAGCGTCATGATGCCGTTGATCATCCCGCCCCAGGACGGCATCCAGAGCATGATCGAGAAGGTCATGCCGAGGGTCTGCGCCCAGTCGGGCAGCGCCGTGTAGTGCAGGTGGTGCGGGCCGGCCCAGATGTACAGGAAGATCAGCGACCAGAAATGGACGATCGAAAGCCGGTAGGAATAGACCGGTCGTTCTGCCTGCTTCGGGATGAAGTAGTACATCATCCCGAGGAAGCCCGCGGTCAGGAAGAAGCCGACCGCGTTGTGGCCGTACCACCACTGGGTCAGGGCGTCCTGCACGCCAGCATAGACGATGTAGCTCTTGGTGCCGAGGAAGGAGACGGGCAGCGCCAGGTTGTTCACCACATGCAGCATCGCGATGGTGACGATGAAGGCGAGGAAGAACCAGTTCGCCACGTAGATGTGCGGTTCCTTCCGACGCACGAGCGTGCCGACGAAGATGACGAGATAGACGACCCAGACGATGGTCAGCCACAGGTCGACATACCATTCGGGTTCCGCATATTCCTTGCTCTGGGTGATGCCGAGCAGATAGCCGGTCGCCGCCATGACGATGAACGCCTGATAACCCCAGAAGACGAACCGGGCGAGATCCGGCCCGCCGAACAGGGCCGCCCGGCTGGTCCGCTGCACGCAGTAGAAGGAACTCGCGAACAGCGCGTTGCCGCCGAAGGCGAAAATCGCCGCGCTGGTGTGCAGCGGGCGGAGGCGCCCGAAGGACGTCCATTCGAGACCCAGATTGAAAATCGGATAGGCCAGTTGCAGCGCGATGATCACGCCGACGAGCAGGGCCGCGACGCCCCAGAAAGCCGTCGCGATGACGAATAGTTTTATGACGTCTTCGTCATAAACGGGCTCGCGGCTCGATGCCGTGTCCTCATGCGGAACCGCCATGGCTGCACACTCCTTCTTTTTTATCCGGTCGCCGTTCGGCGGCCGGTACCACCCCGCGCATTTCCATGTGACAGCCTGGGCCGGATCACATGCGCCTGCTTCGTCCTTGAGGAAGGAAACACCCGCTTAACGCGCTCTCCCCCGCGTGAAAAAGCCGGGCAAACTTCGCCGATGGGCATCGCTGGAACATTGATTTCGATCAATGCTCTTGTCAATCTGGTAGGCGACGGTCAAAGAGTCGCGGCAAGGTCCTCACCCGAGGCCCGGGCCGCCGCGTTTCGTCTGGCGGCCTTGAATTATGGGATTGATATCAAGATGAAAAACGGACCAGCATGGGTTCTCGGTGCGATCATGTCGCTTTTGGTTCTGCTCGGCCTGTTCGTTGCCAGCCAGGCGGCGGATACCGTCATGTACTATGTCGGGCTGGGGCTCTGCCTGTTCGGCGTCCTGTTCAACTACGGCCTCATCGCCCGCCACAGCGGCAGATAACGCCGGCGCCGAACCGACCGCCGGCGCGTGCGGTCAGATGTGGGCCACCGCATCCGGACTGGCCGGCGCCTCGCCCCGCTCGACCCGCTTGACCACTTCCACGAGCGCCTTGTTGACCGGCGTGGGAATGCCGAGTTCGGCGCCCTTGGCCGCAATCAATCCGTTGATCAGGTCGATCTCCGTGCGGCGGCCCTTTCTCATGTCCTGTCCCATCGACGGACGCTGGTCGTCGCTGCGGACGGCGTTCTGCGCATCGACGAGGGCATCCACCTCCGCACGCGCCGCCGCGTCGCCGTCGACGGCCGCGACGAGCAGGGACGCGTCGATACCTGCGATCTTC
>JANQGO010000009.1 GCA_028277285.1 Alphaproteobacteria bacterium
GCAAGCCTCGCTTCAGCTTCGAGGGCTAGAGCGTACGCCCTTCGCGTTTGAACGTCCAATGACGGCGGGTGCGGGGCACGGCGGTGGCCGCGACGGCGCACCCCCGTGCGGACCGGGTTCTCGTCCCGCTGAAAGAGGGTCTCTCTCACACGGTCAATGCCATTGAGGCCACGACCCCTGCCAGCTGGTCATTGTGTGCCGCCCGAGCCTCTGCCCAAGGACATCCCCGGCTACCTGCGGGCAGGAGACAGCCGCTCTTTTTTCACTTGCAACTTCGCACATAGTCTATTATTCAATGAATCAATTGATTGACAGGATGACTATGCCGCAACCGATTGACGATCCCGCGTGTGGGCACGGCGCGCATCCGGAGCGCGCCCCGTTTGCTGCTCCTTCGGACCAGGCCCTGGAGAGCGCGGCGGCCATGCTCAGCGCCGCAGGCGATCCGGCCCGTCTCCGGTTGTTGCTGCGCCTTGCCGAGGGCGAGCGATGCGTCAGCGAATTGGCACAGGCCGAGGGCGACAAACTCGCGACAATCTCGGCCCGGCTCAAACTGCTGCATACCGCCCGGCTGGTGAAGCGCCGGCGTGAAGCCAAACATGTTCACTATGCTCTGAACGATGACCATGTTCTCCGGCTGGTCCGCAACATCCTCGACCACGCTACCGAAGACGCACCCTGATTTACCCAACTTAAGGAAAAACCGATGACTTGCACGAACCCGAAGCACGAGAACCATCCGCATGTCCATGGCCCCGGTTGCGGCCATAAGGCGGTGCGCCACGGCGATCACGTGGACTATCTTCACGATGGTCATCTTCACCATCCGCATGACGATCACGTGGACGAGCATGTCATCGAGATATCCGCCAAGAATCCGGATCCCTGCGCACCCGTCACCGATGACGGTCTGGGTCACGAGCAAGACCATGTCCATGGGCCGGGATGCGGACACGAAGCCGTCCCGCATGGCGACCATGTCTGCTACCTGGTGGACGGACGTTTGCACCATCCCCACGACGGCCATTGCGACGACCATGGAGCTCTGGAAGTCGTCGGCTGAAGGTTGCGCGGGTGCTCACCCACGGTTTGTCCTTCAGGCGATCAAAGACAAAGGTCGTCCCGGAGGACGGGCCCGGTTCAGTTATGGGCCGCCGTTGATCAACTCTGCCGCCGGGCGCTGATCAGTCCTTACCTTGCGTGAGAGCAATACGATTGCCCTCGCTATCCTCAAACTCGGCGACGTAACCGGCCTCACCGATGTCCTTCTTTTCATAAAGGACGCGCGACCCGAGAGCGGTTGCTCGCGCAAGGACGGCGTCGATATCAGCGACGTCAAAATAGATCAGCGACCCGTCGTGGGTCGGCTTGTAGACCTCGCCTTTCGCCAGAGCGCCACTGCAACCGGGCTGACTGTCATCGCGTGGAAAGAACGCCATGTCGTAACCGTCCACGCTCTCGCGATGCAGCTCGACCTCCAGCACGTTTTGATAAAACGCGACGGCACGATCGATGTCAGTCACAGGGATCTCAAAATGAAAAACGGGATTGCTCATGACGTGCTCCAGCAGATCCGCGACGGACAAAACAAAACCCACCTAAGTAGCCGGCTTAGATGGGTTTTTTATGGTAGCGGAGGAGGGACTCGAACCCCCGACACAGGGATTATGATTCCCCTGCTCTACCGACTGAGCTACTCCGCCCCAGAAAGGTCCGCCGCATATAGAGTTGCGCCCCGGCCAAGTCAAGCCGGTGGCACGCCTGAGCGTGGTTAGGCGGCAAGCGCCTCGCGGCGGTCGATCCAGCCGCCGCCGATGACACGGTCACCGTCGTAGAGGACGCAGGCCTGGCCGGGCGCGACCGCTTCGGCGGGCTCGTTGAGGACGACGCGCGCGCGGGTCCCCTCAAGCGCCGTCACCGTCGCGGGCTTGGGCGCCTGCATGGAGCGTAGCTTGACCTCACCCGTCAGGCCGTCCTCCGGCAGGTCGCGGCCGTCGATCCAGTTGACGTCGCTGATCGTGAGGCTCGCCTCCTGAAGCGCCTCGCGCGGTCCGACGACGACGCGGTGCCGGTCCGGCTCCAGGCGCAGCACGAAGAGCGGTTCGGCGGCGGCGATGCCGATGCCGCGGCGCTGGCCGACCGTGAAGTGGATGATGCCGTCGTGACGGCCGAGCACGTTGCCCGCCTGGTCGACGATCTCGCCGGGCTCGATGGCGCCGGGCCTGAGCTTGGCAACCACACCGGCATAGTCGCCGTTGGGCACGAAGCAGATATCCTGGCTGTCGGGTTTGTCGGCGATGGCGAGGCCGAGGCGCGCCGCATGTCCCCTCACCTCCGCCTTGGTCATGGCGCCGATCGGGAAACGCAGCATGGCGAGCTGATCGGCGGTGGTGGCGAACAGGAAGTAGCTCTGATCACGCGCCCGTTCGGCGCCGCGGTGAAGCTCCGGCCCGTTCGGACCGTCGATGCGCTGAACGTAATGGCCGGTCGCCAGACAGTCGGCGCCGAGGTCCTTCGCCGTCGTCATCAAGTCGGCGAACTTGACCCGCTGGTTGCAGCGCACGCACGGGATCGGCGTCGCGCCGGCCAGATAGGTGTCGGCGAAGTCGTCCATCACCGCCTGGCGAAAGCGGCTCTCGTAGTCCAGCACGTAGTGCGGCATGTCGAGCATCTGGGCAACGCGGCGCGCGTCGTGCACGTCGGTCCCGGCGCAGCAGCTTCCCGGGCGCTGGATCGCCTGGCCGTGGTCATAGAGCTGCAGCGTGATGCCGACCACGTCGTAGCCGGACTCTTTGAGGAGCGCGGCCGTGACCGAGCTGTCGACGCCGCCGGACATGGCGACGACGACCCGGGTGGCCGCTTCCGGCTTATCGAATCCAAGCGTGTTCATGGGCCGCAACATAGGGCGGCAGCCGCCGGGTTCAAGTGTTGAGGATCTCGACCAGGCGCGCCACCGGGCTGGCGTCGCGGGCGAGACCGAGCGGCACGGAGAAATGCCCCTGGCGGCGGATGAAGAGGTTTTCGGCCGGAATTCCCCAGCGCTGCGCGAAAGCCAGGCCGCCCGGGAACGGCGTGATCGTGTCGTGGCTGCCCTGCATCATGATGATCCGGCCGGGATCGATGCCGGGTTCGCCGATGGGGGCGGTCAGCGGCATCCAGTCGTGGATCTGCTCGCGCGTCCACCCGGCCTCGGCGAACGCATCGGCGGTGCCGAAACCGGTCGCGAAGCTGCCGTCGCAGGCGACCTCGTCCAGCCGGTCCGTCGTGGTGATCAGGAGGGCGGCGTCCGGGCGCATGGCCTCGGGCCAGGTGCCGGCGTGGGCGATGGCGAGCTGGCTGTTCAGCGCGCCCATGCTGATACCGCCGATCGCTACCCTGCCCGGCCCGGTCGCCCGCG
The DNA here is from genome assembly GCA_028277285.1 of Alphaproteobacteria bacterium. Lineage (GTDB taxonomy): Bacteria > Pseudomonadota > Alphaproteobacteria > SP197 > SP197 > JANQGO01. The sequence continues at coordinate 3,398 of JANQGO010000009.1, forward strand.
CCCAAGCGATCAGACACGCGATCTCGGCGACATGGGCCTGGAACTCCTCGACCGCGCCGATCGGGCCGTGGGCGACGAACGGTTCGCCGCCGTGCACGCCCGGCGGACGCCGGCGGCCATGCCACGGCGCTTCGGGTTCGATCACGCGAACGCGCCGGCCGGCGAACTGGGGCGCGAAGTGCAACGAACTGTCCCACATGTCGGCCTCGATACCGATGCCGTGACAGATGATCGCCGTGTGGTCGTAACCGTCGGGCGGCTCGAAGACATGGGCCCAGACCGTGTCGCCCATGGCGGCGTTCGGACTGTCGAAACGCAGCCAGCTATGTATGAAGCCGTCGCCGTTGACGGCGCGCGACTGGTCGACCGCCGGCGGGTTCGACGGTGCGGCAAAGAAGGCGGCGGGGTCGGCACACGATGCGCCGTACCGTTGTTGCGCCTCGTCCGGCGTGATGGTCGAGAAACGGATCGCGGGGGCGTGCTTGCGCAAGAAACGGAACCGCAGGCGCGCCGCCATATAGGTGCCGACCGATTGCCGCCGGCGCGCGGTCATGTCATCCAGGCGCGCGCCGTCGGTGTTGGAGAACATGGCGTCCTGCCAGTCCAGCTCCGCCTGCTCGGCGCTGACCCGGGCCAGCATGGTGTGTGCCAGGGCGTTTTGCAGGCGCGCGCGGCGGCTGCCGTTCGGCATCTCCATGGGCACGTTCGCCGTGTAGCCGGCGAGGTCGTCGCCGGCGGTTTCGCTCGCCGCCCACAAACGCGAGATGGGAAAGTACGTGCCGACCATGAAGCGCAAGGCCAGCCGGTCGAACCAGGGCCTGAGAATCAGACCGCCGAGCGGGCCTTTGAAGAGTCGGAGATGTCGGCTGATGGTTGCGTCCGCCTAGGGTAAATCCGCTCTAGTCCGCCATCATGTTGCGGGTTTCCGCCGGCAGCGAGACGGTCAGGCCGTCCAGCTCCTCGGTCACGATGATCTGGCAGCCCAGCCTTGACGTCTTGGTCAGCCCAAAGGCGAGGTCGAGCATGTCCTCCTCGTCCTCGGTCGGCTCCTCCAGCCGGTCGAAATCGTCGTCGTCGACGATGACATGACAGGTCGAGCACGCCAGCGAGCCCTCGCACGCGCCTTCAATATCGATGTTGTTGCGGTGCGCGAGTTCCAGAAGGGAGAGGCCCACCGGGGCATCGACCTCGATCCGGGTGCCGTCCCGGTCAATAAACGTCACTTTGGGCATAGAAACTCCGTTATTGCGGCGCGCTTTTAATCCGAACCGGCCGTTCGCGTCCAGCCTTAGAGCGGATCATGGTGTGCTGTGCGGATCGCGGTTATGCCGCCGTGGAATGCTGGCGGAGCCTGGAGACCGCCTCGGCCAGATGGTCGAGGGCGAACTCGACCTCCGCCTCGGTGGTGAAGCGGCCGAGACCAATGCGGATGGAACTGCCGGCCCGGTCATCGTCCAGACCGAGTGCGCGCAGAACATAAGACGGCTCGACGACGGCCGAGGTACAGGCTGAACCCGTCGAAACGGCAAGGTCCGGCATGGCCTCGACCAGATCGAGCGCCTTGACACCGTCGAACGCGATGTTGAGGTTGGCCGGCAGGCGCGCATCCGCGTCGCCGTTGAACGCGACATCGGGGATGCGCTCCTGAACGCCCTGCCAAAGGTGATCGCGCAGGGCGCCGAGGCGCACGGCTTCCTCACCCATCTCGCGCTGGGCAATCGCGGCGGCCTCGCCCAGGCCGATGGCGAGCGGTGTCGGCACGGTGCCGGAGCGGATCGTCCGCTCCTGCCCGCCACCGGAAAACAGCGGCTCGAGACGGGCTCTGGGACGCCGGCGCATGTAGAGCACGCCGATGCCCTTGGGCCCATAGACCTTGTGGCCGGAGATGCTCATCAGGTCGATCGCCATCGCCTCGACATCGACCGGCATTTTGCCGACCGCCTGGGCGGCATCGGTGTGGAACAGCGCGCCGCGTTCGCGGGCCAGCGCGCCGATCTCCGCGACAGGCTGCAGCACGCCGATCTCGTTGTTCGCCGCCATGACCGAGACCAGCACCGTGCGGTCGTCGACGGCGCCGTCCAGAGCGCCGAGATCGACCAGCCCGTTCTCGTCGACCGGAAGGAAGACGGTTTCGAACCCTTCCGCCTCCATCGCCTTGACGCTTTCGATGACGCACTTGTGCTCGGTGACGACGGAGACGATCTTGTCGCGCTTGTCGCGGTGGGCGCGCTCGAAACGTGCCGCGCCCTTGATCGCCATGTTGTTCGATTCCGTCGCGCCGGACGTGAAGATGATCTCACGCGGGTCGGCGTTGACGAGATCGGCGATCTTGCCCCGCGCCTCCTCGACCGCCTCGGCGGACTCGCGGCCCAGCGCGTGGCTGGTCGAATGCGGGTTGCCGAACTTCTCGGTGAACCACGGCAGCATGGCGTCGAGCACGCGCGGATCGACCGGCGTCGTCGACTGATAGTCCAGATAGACCGGGGTCTTGATATTACCTTCTGTCGTCATGCCCTACCTACTACGCCGCATGCTGGCCGCCGCCAAGCCGCCGCGCGATATCCGTCCACGCGGCCAGGAAGACGTCGATGTCGTTGTCGGTGCTCGCCCAGCCGTGGCTGACGCGCACGGTGCTGGAAGCGATATCGTCGCGGCCCATGGCGGTCAAGACATGCGACGGCCCGACCTTACCCGATGAACAGGCGGATCCGGCGCTCACCGCAACGCCCGCCAGATCGAAACTCATGACAAGCGTCTCCGCGCCGACGCCGGGCATGGCGATCGCGCTGGTGTTGGCCAGGCGGTCGGCACCGCGGGCGACGACGACAGCAGAGGGCGTCGAGGCCACGATGTCGGCCTCCAGACGATCGCGACGGGACCGCCACGATGCCAGATCATCGTCGAGACAGGCGCGCGCGGCGGCACCGAAACCGGCGATCGCCGACAGCGCTTCGGTTCCCGCGCGCAGTCCGAGCTCCTGACCGCCGCCACGCAGGAGCGGGCGAAGCTGCACTTCACGTTTGCGCACCAGGGCGCCGGCACCGGCGGGACCACCGAGCTTGTGGCCGGACAGCGTCATGAGATCGGCATCGATGGCGTCGAGGTCGAACTTGCCCGCCGCCTGGACCGCATCGACATGCACAAGAGCATCATGGCGGCGGGCGACATCGGCAATCTCGGCAAGCGGCTGCACCACGCCGGTCTCGTTGTTGGCGGCCATGACCGAGACAAGGGCACTGCCCTGCCCCGCCGCCAGAAGCGCATCCAGTTTGGCGGGGTCTACACAACCCGCGCCATCGACCGGAAGGATCGTGGCGTCCTCGCGCGCGTTGAGGACAGACGGATGCTCGACCGCGGACATCAACACACGGTCGACCGCGACAGCGTTCAGCGCCATCTGGTTGGCTTCGGTGCCGCCGGACGTGAACGTCACCAGGCGCGGCGCCACACCGGCCAGCGCCGCGACCTCTTCGCGCGCGGTCTCCAGAATTGCGCGCGCGCGCCGGCCGAAACCGTGCACCGACGACGGGTTGCCAATGACGTCGAGCGCGGCCATCACGGCATCGCGGGCCTGGGGCCGCAACGGCGCGGTGGCGTTGTAATCGAGGTAAGCGCGGGGGCTCATGGAACCGGAAGCTGCGCCCTACTCGGCCGCGACGATATCCCCGTCGAAGTCAGGCACGGCGCGGCATACCCGGCGCTCGCAGATATCCTCCAACGTCACCGAAGACATGAAACCGCGGATGTGATTGCCCAGTTCCTCCCACAGGTCGTGGGTCAGGCAGCGGCTCTTGTCCTTCATGCAGCCCTGGCCGGGCTCCGCATCGCCCTTGCACCGCGTCACCCTGGTCGGCTCGTCGACCGCGTCGATGATCGAGGCGACGCAGATCTCGTTCTTCGGATTGGCCAACAGGTAACCGCCGCCTGGGCCGCGTACGCTGGCGACCAGTTCGGCGCGGCGCAGCTTGCCGAACAGCTGTTCAAGATAGCTCAGGGAAATCTCCTGGCGCGCAGCGATCTCGGCCAGCGACACCGGGCGTCCATCGCTGTGAAAGGCCAAGTCGACCATGGCCATCACGGCATAGCGACCTTTGCTGCTGAGTTTCATGGCGGCGTTACGCTCCTTTGCGTTAGATGTCTCGACGTTCCTCGTCGATTTCCAGGTCGTTCGGTTCAACGACATCGATGCCGTCGACACGGTTGGTTTCCAGTTCCTTGATACGTGCCTCAAGAACACTGACGTGATTGAGCAAACCGTTGATCGCCTTGCTGACCGGGTCCGGCATGTCCTGGGCCGAGGCGCCGTAGGCAGCAAAGTGCGGTTCGGGATCCTTCTTGGCCTGATCGACCGCGCGGCCGGGTATGCCGACAATGGTCACGCCGGGCGGCACATCGCGCACGACGACGGCGTTGGAACCGACAAGCGCACCGTCGCCGACCGTGATCGGGCCGAGAATTTTTGCGCCGGCGCCGACGACAACATCGTTGCCCAATGTCGGATGACGTTTTCCCTTTTGCCAGGTGGTTCCACCCAGCGTCACACCATGGTAGAGCGTCACGTCATCGCCGACTTCCGCTGTCTCTCCAATCACGACGCCCATGCCATGATCGATGAAGAAACGTTTACCGATCTTCGCGCCGGGATGGATCTCGATACCGGTCAACACGCGACCGACATGGGACACGAAACGTCCGATCAGCTTCAAACCCTTGAGCCAGAGCCAATGGGAAAAACGATAAAAGAGAATGGCGTGAAAGCCGGGGTAGCACAGGACGACTTCAAGCCGGCTCCTGACAGCCGGATCGCGGCCGAATACAGAGTCGATTTCCTCGCGAAGCGCCTTCAGCATTGGGGGTGTCCTTGTTCAACTCGTCGACACGCCCGAACCGCGGGCGGCGAACCGCGCGTATCATCGGACCCCGTACAAATAGAAAGCCCGACTGCTCCGGTCAAGTATTCTCCGCCTTCCGGCCGCACACAATTTCGCCAGACCCATCACACAAAAGGCGCTGAAACCAGCGCTATCTGCTGCGTTTAGGAACTCATGCCCGATATCATTTTTAACGGTCCCGACGGTCGCCTGGAGGGCCGCTACACCCACGGCAAGGCCCGCAACGCCCCGATCGCCGTGGTGCTGCACCCGCATCCCCAGTACGGCGGCACCATGAACAACAAGATCACCTACACGCTGTTCCGCGCCTATGCGCAGGCCGGATTCTCCGTCATGCGGTTCAACTTTCGCGGCGTCGGACGCAGCGAGGGTTACTATGATGAAGGCGTCGGCGAACTGGCCGACGCGGCCGCGGCGATGGACTGGCTGCAGCTTCACAACCCCGACCGCGTGGGCTGCTGGATCGCCGGCTTTTCCTTTGGCGCCTGGATCGGCGCCCAGGCGCTGATGCGCCGGCCCGAAGTCGACGGTTTCATCTTTGTCGCGCCCGGCGCCGACCACTACGACTTCGCCTTTTTGGAACCCTGCCCGTGTGACGGCCTGATCATTCAGGGCGACCAGGACGACGTCGTCGATCCGGCCGCCGTCGGCAAGCTGGCCGAGCGGCTGGACCGCAAGAAGCACGACGTGACCTACAAGGTCATCAAAGGCGCCGGCCATTTCTTCGAACGCGAGCTCGACGAACTGCAAGGCATCGTCGACGGCTACATTGCCGATCACACCAAACACTACAACCTGACGATCGAGGAAGACGGTTGATCAGTCGGCGTTCGTGCGCGCCCTATAGAGCGCGCCGCCGGTGGTCGGCACCTCGACGCCGGTGGTCGTGGGCAGGCTGAGCGGCAGCCCCTTCAACGATCGGATGGCCAGATAGGCGAAGGCCTCGGCCTCGATCGCATCGCCGTTCCAGCCGACGTCTTCAGCGGTCACCACATCGCCCGTGACACGCTCCGCGATGGCGTTGCGAATGGTCGGGTTGAGCCGGTTGCCGCCGCAGGCGATCCAGAGCTTCGGCGTTTCCGGCACCACCTCGGCACCCAGCGCGACGGTGCGCGCCGTCAGCGCGACCAGGGTCGCCGCGCCGTCTTCAGGCGACAGTCCCTCCAGGTCAATCGAGAAACTGTTGCGGTCGAGCGACTTCGGCGCCGGCCGGGCGAAATAGGGATCGCGCAAGACGGCATCGACCCGCTCGTCATGCACCTGCCCGCCGGCAGCCAGCGCGCCGTCGCGGTCGAACGGCTGATCGGTGTGGCGGCGCACCCAGTCGTCGAGCAACGCGCCGCTGGGGCCGGTGTCGAACGCGATGATCTCGTCGCCACGGATCCACGTGATGTTGGCGACACCGCCCAGGTTCAGTACCGCCACCGGCTTTTCGGCTTTCAAGCCGGCGACAAGGGCCGCGTGATAGAGCGGCGCGAACGGCGCGCCTTGACCGCCCCGGGCCATGTCGCTGCGGCGAAGATCGGCAACGACGTCGATCCCCGTGCGCTGGGCGAGCAGCGCGCCATCGCCGATCTGCCACGTCAGGCCCTCGTCCGGGCGATGAATGATCGTTTGACCGTGAAACCCGATAGTATCAATATTTTCGATATTTACGTTACTTTCTTTTATCAATAACTGAACGACTTCGATGTGCCGAAGGGTGAGCGCGCGCTCGGCCGCCGGGACATCGCCACCGCCGCCCAAGGCGGCGAGGACGAGGTCGCGCTCGCCGTCCCCATAGGCGACCGTTACCGGCGTGCCCATGCGCTCCACCCGATGGCCGTCGCTTTTCAGCAACGCGGCGTCAATACCGTCGACCGAGGTGCCACTCATCAGACCTATCGCGGTCATCCAACCGTTTTCAGGCAACCGAATCTCCTCTTGTGACCGCCGCGTTTGAGGGGTGGTGGCGATTATGTTACACGACGCGCCCCGTCACGAAGGACGGTTTCGCCGGTTATCCAGACGCCACGCCATGTCCAAGACCAAATCCGACTTCATCCGCGAGATTCTCTGGCGCGGCTTCATGCACCAGTGCACCGATATCGATGCGCTGGACGAAGCCGCGAGCAAAGGCGTCATTACCGGCTATATCGGTTTCGACTGCACCGCGCCCAGCCTGCATGTCGGCAGTATGGTCCAGATCATGCAGCTCAGGCGGCTGCAGCAGGCGGGACACCGGCCGATCGTCCTGATCGGCGGCGGCACGACCAAGATCGGCGACCCGTCGTTCCGCGACGAGGCGCGCCCTCTTCTGGACGACGCGATGATCGCCGAAAACAAGGCGGGCATCCGCAAGATCTTCGAGCGTTTCCTGACCTTCGGTGACGGTCCCAGCGACGCCATCATGGTCGACAACGACGACTGGCTTAGCGAACTGAAGCTGGTGCCGTTCCTGCGCGATGCCGGCCGGCACTTCTCGGTCAACCGGATGCTGACGATGGATTCGGTGAAGCTCAGGCTGGACCGCGAACAGCCGCTGAGCTTTCTCGAGTTCAACTACATGGTCCTGCAGTCCTATGACTTCGTCGAACTCTACCGGCGTTTCGAGTGCGTGCTGCAGATGGGCGGCTCGGACCAGTGGGGCAACATCGTGAACGGCGTCGATCTGGGCCGGCGCATGGCCGATGCCCAGCTTTGGGGCCTGACCACGCCGCTGATCACGACGGCGTCCGGCGCCAAGATGGGCAAGACCGTCGAGGGTGCCGTCTGGCTGAATGCAGAGATGCGCTCGCCCTACGACTACTGGCAGTTCTGGCGCAATACCGAGGATGCCGATGTCGGTCGTTTCCTGCGGCTGTTCACGGACCTGCCGCAAGACGAGATCGAACGGCTGGAAGCGCTCGACGGCTCCGAGATCAACGAGGCGAAGAAAGTCCTGGCGAACGAAGCCACGCGGCTGTGCCATGGCGAAGCGGCCGCCGAGGACGCGGCGGAAACCGCCCGGCGAACCTTCGAGGAAGGCGCCAGTGGCGATGCCCTGCCCGTCGCCGCGATCAGCCGCGAACAGCTGGACGAAGGTTTCCTGTTCTACGAGGGGCTGAAGGAGACCGGTCTCGCCGCCTCGAACGGGGAAGCCCGGCGCCTGATCAAAGGCGGCGGCGCGCGGGTGAACGACAAGGTCGTCAACGACGAGTTTCACAAACTCGGGCCCGACGACCTGGATGGCGACGGCACCATCAAACTTTCAGCCGGCAAGAAACGCCACGCCCTGTTGCGCCTGGCGTAACGCGTACGAGGGTTTGTTGAGAGAGACGCGCCTCTTGACGACGGTTGCCGCCCCCTCACCCAGCTCCGGCTAGGACGCTGACGCGCCCAAACCTGCGCATCCCTCTCCCCCACTGACGTGGGGGCGAGGGGACGTGGCGCTGGCCGTGCTTTCCCTCGCCCGCCTGCGGGAGAGGGAGGGGCCCGTCGCGTCAGCGATGGGAGGGTGAGGGTTCCGCCTCCATGTCGCGGCCAGGGAAACAAAAAATCACTGGATCTCAACCGACCCTAACGGTCGTGGGTCGTGCCGTCGATGTTAAACGGCCCGATCTCGTCATTGGTCGGCGCCGTGAAAATACTGCGCAGGTAGCCCGGCGCCAGGACCGAGAGCGGGTCGACACCGACCTGCGGGTCCGCGTACGGCCCCTCGACCTGGTAGGTCACGGCGAAGATACCGCCCCCTTCGTCGCCGCCGGTCAGAATGTCGCCGACGATCGGCAAGTCACCCAGGATGCTGTTGACGACATAGGCCGGTACGAGCGTGCCGTTAAGGCCGAGCGTGTTGTCGCTGAGATCGATATCCCCCTCGACCGTGATCCCGATGCCCGGCCCATAGGCCCGCGCGTCGTTGATCGTGACGCTGTCCTCGTGCTTTTCGAACGGCACCAGGGCGCTGTTGAAGACCAGCCCCTCGCCGGACACCGCGTTGGCGATGCTGGTGAACGATGCCAACGACAGGATGCGCGCCAGAATGGGCGTCTTGGTCATGGTGACTTCGTCGATGCGCATCACACCGGTTACGGGCCTGCCCGGCGCCGCATCATCGATGCGCGCGCGGATATCGATGGTGCCGCCGCGCGCATCGTCGAACAGATCGAACAGCCGCATGGCGTCGCCGGCATCGCCGGCGGTGTGGGCGAAACGCCGCTCGTTCTCGTCGTGGCGCCAAATACGCATCGTCATCGGCGCGCCGCCGGCGAGCTCGCCGGTCAGGTGCAGTTCCTCCCACCGGTCGACCTCGTAATCGGCTTTGATGGCGACGGCATTCAGACTGTCGTTATCGCTCAACCACACGCGGTCGATCCGGCCTTCCAGGTGAAACGGCGGTAACTCCGGTCCGCTCGCCGAGCTCAAGTCGTTCATGAACGGCACGAGGTCGACATCTCCCCCCTCGACCGCGATGTCGTAACCGCCATCGCCGCGGACCGCGAGGGATGCGGCAAAGTCGTTACGGCCGAACGAGACCCGCTCGAAACTCAAATGCTGGAGCGCGAGGTCGTCGGGCGCCAGTGCACCGTTGCCTGCGACCGTGACATCCTCAGTCGCAAGATTGAGCAGCTCGATGAGCACCCCGCCACTGCCGCGGTCCAGCAGACGCAACGAAAAGCGCCCGCGCTCGCCCGGCGGTTTGTCCAGACTGATGGCGGGGAACGCGACATCGGCCGGCGTCAGGTCGACGCCGATATCCCAGGCCGTTTCGCCGCCCCAAGACTCCACCATGTCGACGTCCAGCGGCATCGCACCTTCAATATCGACCAGCGACGACACCCCCAGCGGATCGAGAGCCGCGCGATCGATGGTGCCGCTTAGCGACAAGACGCGGCGCGGCTGCGCATCGGCCACGAAGGCCTGGCTCAACTCGGCCCTGAACGGCACCCCGTCCAAGGACATGTCGACGGCAACATCCATGCTCGCGTTGTCGGCGCGCAGCGTACCCGCGGCATCCTGAACGCGGATGTCGCGGAAACCGGACGGCAGTCCGACGCCGCTCAAATCCGCCGTCAGTTCAAAGGTGATGTCGCCCCTCGATAGGCCGGTCAGGTGCGGCAGGCCGATATCCAGACGGCCTGTCGCGGTCCCCGTCAGCGGTTCGGTACCCAGATCAAGTTCCTCGCCGACGCCAAGACTTGGATGGGTCCCGATCATGGCCAGATCATTCGCCGGGCCGTCGAACGCAAAACCGATCGACGTTTCAGAGTTGGCGCTGAGCGGCGCGATCACGATCTCTCCCGCGCCAAGCGTCAGGTCGAGGAGCTTGCCGCCCTGGGTTTCGGCAACCATGCTGTCGTCGGCAATGGTGATCCGGCCGTCGACACCGCTGATGGCCGGCATCTCGCCGAAATAGGTGATCGTCGTGCCGGAGACATCGCCGACAAACTTGAAGTCTTCCAGCGGCAGCTCGCCGCGGGCGAGATCCTCAAGCCGCCAATCGAAGTTCAGAACCACGCTGTCGGCCGTGCCGCCGGACATGTGCTCGACGACCCATTGCCGCGACGACGCGGAAGCGGCAAGCGGCCAGTACTCCGGCAAGGCATCGACCGGCAGGTTCTCGATCGTGACGTTGAGGTCGAAGGTGCTGTCGGGATCGAGGCCATCCAGTGTCGCATCGCCCGATACCAGGGCTTTTTCCGTGACCAGATGGAATGCGTGCAACTCTATGTCGCTTAGGCCACGGCCGACTTCGCCCCGCGCTTCTCCGGTCGAGAAGGGAATGGGGCCGGCGAAGAAACCGGGGAAGTTGAGCGTCCCGCTGCCGGCTTCCACCGCGAACCGGCCGTCCAGAAGCGCCAGATCGCGATCCATGGAGAGTTGAACGCGCCCTGAAACCGGCGCTTCGATACCGGCCAGCGGTTCAAGCGCCGGCACCGCATCGGCAAGTTTTTCGACCGGCATCTGCTGCAGGCCCAGATGGGCGGTCAGGCGACCGTCGTCACGCCGGTAAACGGCGGAAACGTCGACGGGCACATCGTCTTCATCGAGGCGCACCAGGAGGTCGCCGACCAGACGCAGGTCGTCACCCTCGTGACGCAAGACGATGTCTGCCTGGGGCGCATTCCAAACGACACCGAGATAGAGATCGTCGACCCAGAGATCGGCATCGACGATGCTGACCTGATGGAGATCTTGGAGCGCCGGCAACGCGTCGCCGGCGTCTAGCAACGCATCCATGATCGCCTCGCCGCCCAAAAGGCCTCGGCGATGGTCGATCAGCGCCGCTTCGCCCTCGGCGGTCCGGTCGGCGCTGATATCAAGCGAAACCGCGCCATCGGCATCCCGCACGACACGGATCCACGGCCGGACGACGGTGGCGTCGATGGGTCGGAATTCGCCGCGCAGCAGCGGCCCCAGGGCCAGATCGATCGCCACCTCGCGGGCCGCGAACGCGGTCTGGCCGTCGACGCCGACGCCGCGCAGACCGTAGCCCTTGACCTCCAGCGTTCCCTCCCAGTCGCCCCAGGTCAGGACGGCCTGGTCGATGCCCAGGCGAAAGGCACCGTCGTTGCTGTTAAGCGCGGCTTCCAGGTAAGGCGTCACGTTGCCCAGCACGATCGGACCTTGGGTCACCCGCCAGGCCAGCGCGGCCAGCAGGATCACGGCGATGCCGACCAGCGTGCCGAGCAAATGGACGACGAATCGAGTTGCGCGGCGGGTCACGGGATTCCAAATACCGAGTGAACTTTCATCAACTTAGCCGGTTTCCTCTCTCCACGGCGAGTCTCTATGATGGGCGCCATGCACCTACCCTACCTTGGCGGACTAGCCGACCTGCCGAAGCCCGCCGATAGGGAGCGTGCTGAACGCGGCCGTCTAGCATGGCACGACGCCGCTGTCGCGACGGGTCTTGGCGATCACGCCGATGCGTTCGGCGCCGACCCGAATGGCCAAGCCTTGATGGCGGCGGTGTTTGGCAACAGCCCCTATCTCTCACGCAGCCTCGAACGACAACCCTTCCTGCTGACCGAATGGGCCGAAAAAGGCCCCGATCATATCGTTGACGTGGCCCTTGCCGGTCTCCATGACAACCGTCAGGAAAGCCCGGAAGCCATGATGAAGGCGCTTCGCGATGCCCGGCGCCACGTCGCCGTCGCGGTAGCCCTGTCCGATATCACGGGATTGTGGCCACTTCAGCGCATCACGGGCGCCCTCTCCGATTTCGCCTCGGCGGCGATCGATGGCGCCTTGGCGAGCCTGCTGGCCCAGGCCGCGGCCTCCGGCAAGATCGGCTTGGCGCGCCCGGACGACCCAACACGCGACAGCGGCTTTATCGTCCTGGGCATGGGCAAGCTGGGCGGCGGCGAGCTGAACTATTCCAGCGATGTCGATCTGATCGTCCTGTGGGACGACGAACGGCTGCAAATCGCCGAAAACGAAGCGCCCCAGGCGATCTGCGTCCGCCTGACCCGCCATCTGGTCAAGATGCTGGAGGAGCGGACCGCCGACGGCTACGTGCTGCGCACGGACCTGCGGCTCAGGCCCGATCCCGGCGCCACGCCGCTGGCGCTCTCGGTCGATGCGGCCGAGCTCTACTACGAGAGTCTGGGCCAGAACTGGGAACGCGCGGCCCTGATCAAGGCGCGGCCGGTGGCCGGCGACGCGGCTGCCGGCAACGCTTTTCTCGACCGCTTGACGCCGTTCATCTGGCGCCGCCATCTGGATTTCGCGGCGATCCAGGACATTCATTCCATCAAACGGCAGATCCACGCGCACAAAGGCGGCGGCCGGATCGCCGTCGCCGGCCACAACGTCAAGCTGGGCCGCGGCGGTATTCGCGAGATCGAGTTCTTCGCCCAGACCCAGCAGCTGATCTTCGGCGGCCGGGACCGCCATCTGCGTCCCCGCGCGACCTGCGACGCGCTGAACGCACTGGCCCGGGCGACACGCATCGACCGCCAGACCGCCGACGACCTGATCGATGCCTATGGCAAGCTGCGGCGCATCGAGCATCGCCTGCAGATGGTCGAGGACGCCCAAACCCACTCGTTGCCGGAGAACCCCGATGCCCTTAAAGGCTTCGCGGCATTCCTTGGCTATGACGGCGCCGACGCCTTCGCCGATGATTTGACCGCCATCCTGAGAAGTGTCGAGGCGCATTATGCCGACCTGTTCGAGGAGGCCGAGCCGCTGTCGGGCGGTGGCGAGGGCGAGGAAGCGGGCAACCTGGTCTTCACCGGCAACGAGGACGACCCGGACACGCTCGCGACGTTGACCCGGATGGGTTTTGCCGACGCCGCCGCCATCGCCGCCGTCGTGCGCGGCTGGCACCATGGCCGTGTCCGCGCGACACGCAGCCACCGGGCCCGCGAGATCCTGACCGAGCTGGTTCCCGACCTGTTGGACGCCTTTGCCGGGGCCGTGAACCCCGACGCGGCGCTGATGCGGTTCAACGAGTTTCTCGACCACCTGCCGGCCGGCGTTCAGCTTTTTTCGCTGTTTCAAAGCAACGCCAGCCTGTTTTCGCTCCTGGCCAGCATCATGGGCACCGCGCCACGGCTGGCCGAACACCTGGCCCGAACGCCGACGCTACTTGATCACGTTCTTTCGCCCGATTTCTTCACGCCCCTGCCTGACGCGGCGACGCTGGAGGGCGATGCCAGCCGGGAACTGGCACTGGCGCTGAACGAAGAGGACGTTCTCGACCGCATCCGGCGCTGGACCCATGACCGAGAGTTCCAGCTGGGGGTGCAGTTGCTGCAGAGCAAGGTGTCGCCGGCTCAGGCCGAGACGAGCCTGACCGACCTGACCGATGCGGCCGTGCGCGCCCTGATTCCCTACGTCGCCAACGACTTCGCCGTCCAGCACGGTCTGGTCGCGGGCGGCGGCATGGCTGTCCTCGCGCTTGGCAAATATGGCAGCCGCGAGCTCAACTTCGGGTCCGACCTGGACCTGGTGTTCGTTTACGGCGGCACGAATGGCGCCGAGGCGTCGGACGGTCCCAAACCACTTGCGGCCAGTCAGTACTTCACACGGCTGAGCCAGCGGATCCTTAACGCGCTGACGGCCATGACGAACGCAGGACATCTGTTCGAGATCGATATGAGGTTGAGACCTTCGGGCAATGCCGGACCGCTGGCATCGGAGGTCGGCGGGTTCCTGCGCTATCACCGCGATAGCGCATGGACCTGGGAACACCTGGCGTTGACACGCTCGCGTGTCGTCCTGGGACCGGACTGGCTCGCCAGCAAGATCCAGGACGGCATCTACGACATACTCGCCAGTCCACGCGATGCCCCGCAGCTTGCCCGCGACATCGTGGACATGCGTGCGCGGATCACCGCGCAACATCCGCCGCGCAACATCTTCGATATCAAGTATGCCGATGGCGGTCTGATCGACCTGGATTTCATCGCGCAGTTTCTGGTGTTGCGCGATGCCCATGCCCACCCTCGGATGATCGCCAACAGTTCGCTGAAGGTGTTCGAGGGCGCGGCGGCGGCCGGCGTGCTCGACCAGGCCTTGGCGGCCGATCTGATCGCCGCACGGCAGCGTATGCATCAGGTGCAGGCGATCCTGCGCCTTGCCATGTCACATCGAACAGACGAGCAGCAGTATCCCCAGGCGTTGCGTGACATGTTGGTGGCGATGACCGGTCATGATTCCTTTGGCGGCGTCAAGCACGCCCTGGAAGCGGATCAGGCCCTGGTCGCAACGACGTTCCGCAATCTCATATCATCCATCGCAGCTAAGGAGGACAAGACCCCATGAGCGGCCCTCAACCCGGCGACAAGGCACCCGCCTTCAAGGCACCCACCGACGGCGACGGCACTGTCGACCTGGCCAAATTGAAAGGCCAGAACGTCATCCTCTATTTCTATCCCAAGGACGATACGCCCGGATGCACGAAAGAGGCCTGCGCGTTCCGCGACCAACTGCCCGACTTCACCAAGGCCGATGCGGTGATTCTGGGCGTGTCGCGCGACACGGTCAAAAAGCACGACAAGTTCAAGGCCAAGTACGACCTGCCCTTCACGCTGGTCTCCGACGAAGACGGCGCGATCACCGAAGCCTACGGCACCTGGGTTGAGAAGAGCATGTACGGGCGCACCTATATGGGCATCGAACGCGCGACATTCCTGATCGACAAGAAGGGCGTCGTGCGCGAGGTCTGGCGCAAGGTAAAGGTCAAAGGTCATTCCGATGCCGTGCTCGAGGCGGTCAAGGAGCTTGCCTGACGGTGTCGACGGGTTACCGCGGCGCGGCGATCGACGCGCTGCGGACAGGTGAGCCGGAGGCCAAGGCCAGGGCGGCACACGCCATGGCCGAGGTATGGCGCAAGGGACTCCGCGAGCCGGGACCGGGAACCGTGCCTGATCGCCCGGCCCGCCCCGCCCGGCCGGTGCTGACCCGGCCGGGCGACATGCCGAAGCGGCGTGCGCTGACCACGCGCGCCGGTCAGATCGCGCTGTTGCACGCCTTCGCCCATATCGAGTTCAACGCGATCGATCTTGCCTGCGACATGGTCGCCCGCTTCGACGGCATGCCGCCGGCCTTCTATGGCGATTGGATCGGCGTTGCCGGTGACGAAGCGCGCCACTTCCAGATGCTGAGGCGTCGGCTGCAGGAACTCGGCGCCGATTATGGCGACCTGCCCGCCCATGACGGTCTGTGGCAGGCGGCCGACGACACCCGGGACGACCTGCTTGCGCGTCTCGCCGTCGTGCCGCTGGTGCTGGAGGCGCGCGGGCTCGACGTCACGCCGGCGATGATCGCGCGTCTTGAGCGTGCCGGCGATCATGACAGCGTCGCTATCCTGGAGGTCATCTATCGCGAGGAAATCGGCCATGTGGCCGCGGGCAGCCGATGGTTCGCCCATGTTTGCGAACAGCGCGGGCTGGATCCCGCGCCGACCTGGCGCACGGTCGTCAGGGAACGATTCAAAGGGGATCTGAAACCGCCGTTCAACGACACGGCGCGTGATGCCGCCGGTCTACCCAGCGCCTTCTATGCGGATCTCAATCCTTTGCCTTCGGCGTGATGCGATAGGCGCAGCGCCGGGCGCCGGCCAGAATGTGGCTGGTGCGCTCGACCGTGACCTTGTCGCCAAGCGCGCCTTGGAAGACTTCGAGTTCCGAGCGGCATAGCCCTTGGCAGACCTTGGCGGCGGCACAGATCGGACAGTGGTTCTCGGCCAGGATGTAGCTGCCGTCGTCCTGGCGCTCCCACTCCGCCATGTAGCCTTCCTGGCTACGCAGCTCGGCCAGTTGCGCGACCCGCTGTTCGATCGAGCGGCAGCCGTTCAGGCTCTTGCGATAGCTTTCCAGCGTCTCGTCGGTGCGCGCGGTGATCAAACGATCCAGGCCGTCAGCGCCGAAGACCTTTTCGACACTCTCCAGCATCGCGACGGTCAACTCGCTGTGGCTGTCGGGAAAACGGCCGTTGCCGGTATCCGTCAGGTGCCAATGGCGGGACGGACGACCAACGCCGGCCCGCTCGTCGCGGAAGCTGACAAGGTCGTCTTCCTGCAGGCGGTAGAGGTGCTGGCGCACACCCATGGCGGTGATGTCGAGCCGTTCACCCAAGGCCTGGGCGGTCATCTCGCCCTTGGTCTTGAGCAGGAACAGGATGCGATCCTGTGTTGATCGTTGATCAGCGGTCATGACGCTCATGCGTGGCGGAGCTGAGAAAACCTAGCATTTTCTTTCTAAAATGTCGAAGGGGGCGGCGGCGACCGTCCGGCGGGCCGGCTCAGTTCGCCGAAGCGGCCTCCTGGCCATCGCTGTCGGCGCCAATACGCGACGCCAGGGCGGCGGAAATGAACGCATCGATATCGCCGTCCAGTACCGCATCCGTGTTGCTGGTTTCAACCCCCGTGCGCAGGTCTTTCACCATGCGGTAGGGCTGCAGCACATAAGAGCGGATCTGATGTCCCCAGCCGATATCCGACTTCTCGGCATTGGCCGCCTGGGCCGCTTCCTCGCGCTCTCTCAGTTCGCGCTCGTAGAGCCGGGAGCGCAGCATCGCCATGGCTTCGGCACGGTTGCGGTGCTGCGACCGGTTGTTCTGGCATTGCACGACGATGCCGCTGGGCAAATGGGTCAGGCGAATGGCGCTGTCGGTCTTGTTGACGTGCTGACCGCCGGCACCGGACGCGCGATAGGTATCGACGCGCAGGTCCTTGTCGTCGATCTCGATCTCGATGGTGTCGTCGATGACCGGCGAGATATCGACGCTGGCGAAACTGGTATGGCGGCGCGATTGTGAATCGTAGGGCGAAATGCGCACCAGCCGGTGCACGCCGGTCTCGGTCTTGGCCCAGCCATAGGCGTTCATCCCGCTGATCTTGACCGTCGCCGACTTGATGCCGGCCTCCTCGCCCGCGCTCGCCTCGATCTCCTCGACCTTATAGCCGCGCCGTTCGGCCCAGCGCACATACATGCGCAGCAGCATTTCGGCCCAGTCCTGGCTCTCGGTGCCGCCGGCGCCGGCATGCACCTCCAGGTAACAATCGTTGGCATCGGCTTCGCCGGACAACAGGCTCTCGACACGGATCTTGTCCGACCTGGCGGCCAGCGCCTTGAGCGCGTTGAAGGCGTCCTCGACCATTTGTTCCTCGCCTTCGGCTTCGGCCAGCTCGGCGAGTTCAATGTTGTCGTTGAGCGCCGTCTCCATCTCGCGCACGGCATCGATCGCGCCGGTCAGGCGCGTGCGTTCGCGCATCACCTTTTGGGCGCGTTCGGGATCGTTCCAGAGTTCCGGATCTTGAGCGAGGTGCTCGATTTCGTCGAGGCGGACTAGGGCGTTATCCCAGTCAAAGATGCCTCCGTACGAGCTGGAGGGAAGCTTCGATGCTGGCGCTCAGTTCCTGCATATCGGCACGCATGACACACTCCATTGACGTTACGCGCGGCAACCTGACGATGTGCCACGCCTGCGTCAAGCCCGCTTGTCGAGACCGGCCTAATAGAGGCCGGATGCGTCGAGACCTTCGGCGTGTTCGCTGCTGGTCGGGCTGGTGCCCTGCTTGAACGCCTCGACGAGGACACGGCTGGTGGCGGCGCCAGGCAAGAGGCCGCTGTCGGCGTCGATGCGTACGAGTTCGAGGCCCGGCGGGATACGGAACGGGATGCCGGGCGTGTCGGCCAGGGCCGCTTCCATGAACGCCTTGAAGATCGGCCCGGCGACCGCGGAACCGGCCTCGCGCGGGCCGAGCGACTGCGGCTGGTCAAAGCCGACGTAAACGCCGACGACCAGGTCCGGCGAGAAACCGACGAACCAGGCGTCACGGTATTCGTTGGTGGTGCCGGTCTTGCCGCCCAGCGGCTTGCCGATGGTCGAGATGCGCGCGCCGGTGCCGCGCAACACGACGCCTTCCAGCAACGACACCATTTGATAGGCGGTGGCCGCATCGACGACCTGTTCGCGCAGGTCCGGCAGGCGCGGGATCTCCGCAGCTTCGTGCCAAACGTCGGCCTGACACACCAGACATGTCCGCTCGTCGCGCTGCCAGATGGTCAGGCCGTTGCGGTCCTGGATACGTTCGATTAAGGCCGGTTCGATCCGTTTGCCGCCATTGACGATCATGCCGTAGGCGGTGGCCATCTGGAGCAGCGTCGTCTCGCCAGCGCCC
This sequence comes from Alphaproteobacteria bacterium, assembly GCA_028277285.1. Lineage (GTDB taxonomy): Bacteria > Pseudomonadota > Alphaproteobacteria > SP197 > SP197 > JANQGO01. The sequence continues at coordinate 21,884 of JANQGO010000009.1, forward strand.
AACGCCATCGGCAGATAGGGCGGCAGGTCGTCGACGACGCCGAAGCGCGACGCGTAGTCGGCGATGACTTCCATGCCCAACTGGTTGGCCAGGCGCACGGTCATCAGGTTGCGCGACTTCTCCAGCCCCAGGCGCAGGGTCGAC
>JANQGO010000150.1 GCA_028277285.1 Alphaproteobacteria bacterium
CCGTGGTCGCTGGCGAGCCATTCCGCGTTGCTGCGCACCATGGCGCCGCAGGCGCGCGCCTCGTCGATCGCCGCTTCCAGGTCGAGCGCGTCCCATTTCGCGACCGCCGCCGAGACGGAGTCGGGATTGGGCTCGCAATCCAGCACCTTCAACACCCGCGCCTGCAGGTTCGGCAGGCCGAAATGCGGCAGGAACCAGCGGCCGTCCTTTGTCGGCCAGGGCTGCGTGATCTGGATCATCCGTTCGTGGTTCTCGTTCACCACGAGGTGGAAATCGCCCTTCGCATCCGCCTGCTGCATATAACGGCTGCTGCGCAGCGCGCCGGCGGCGTGACGCACATTGACGGCCACCTTCTGGCGGCGGCCGGTCTTCAGCTCCCAGATGTCGTTGACGGCCGTGCCGACGCCCGCCAGCACGGCGGCGCAAGTCTCCCCGATCCTGAACCGGGTCGGCAGGACCGGGTCCGCCCCGGTGATCGTCACCTCGCCCTCGGCTGGCATGCCCTTGCCGCGCGCGGCCATGACTTCCTTGAAAGCAGATTGCACGGAACTCATCGTCGGTCCTCCCGGTTTGGCTGTGTCTTCGACCGTAACGCCCACGCTAGCAGGCAGATGGCAGCGCGATCAAATCCACAAATCTCGGGCGCGTCGGCTGCAACGGATGGCGGGCTCGTCAAAGTCACGGGCACACGGTACTCATGTGCCATGCGGATCACGTCGGCAATCGAGTTTTTCATGCACGGCCTCACGCCAGTCGAGCAGACTTCTGACGAGCCAAGACCGATTCATCCGACCGAATGGCGCCTGCTGGCGGCCTTGCTTGGCTTGGCCTTGATGCTGCGGTTAGCGGTCGCGATCCTGTTCCCAAGCATTCACCACGCCGACGAGCTGTTCCAATATCTCGAACAGGGCCACCGCTTGGCCTTTGGATACGGCGTCGTTCCGTGGGAATATCGCGACGGCGCGCGCTCATGGTTGTTGCCCGGAGCCATCGGCGGCGTAATGGCGGCCGTCGATTTGCTCGGCGGCGGCCCGAAAGCCTACCTGATCGCCATTCAGACCGTCTTGTCGATCCTATCGTTGTCGATCGTCGCCATCGCCTGGATTTTCGCGCGCCGCATAGCCGGCACGACCACCGCCTGGTTAGCGGCGGCCATAGCCGCCGTATGGTTCGAGTTGCTCTATTTCGCGGCGAAGCCACTGACCGAAGCCGTCGCCGCTTCGACGCTGTTTTGGGCCGCCTATCTGATTTGTTGCGCCGACGGTCGGCGACGCGGTATTGCCGTCGCGGGTGGCGTCCTGCTCGGCCTTACCTTCGTGCTTCGCATTCACTTGAGCCCTGCCTTGCTGTTGCTGGGCGCCATTGGGCTTTACCGATATCCACGACGACAGGCGATGCTCATGATGGCCGCGGGCGCTTCCGTCGTTGTCGCCGCCGGCTTGCTGGATTGGGCAACATGGGGCGCACCGTTCAAATCGCTTTGGCACTACGTCGTGGTCAATCTCGTCGAGGGTAAAGCCGCCGAGTTCGGTGTGTCGCCTTGGTATTTCTATGCCGTTTACTATTACAAGCATTGGACATTGCTGGCACTACCCGTCGCCTTGCTGTCTCTGGCCGGCGCTCGGCGCGCGCCGTATCTGCTCGGTATCGGCGCCGTTATCGTGCTTGCCCACAGCGCCATCGGCCACAAGGAATACCGTTTCCTCTTACCCGCGCTCCCTTTTTTCCTGTTGTCGGCAGCCATCGGTACGGGGGCCCTACTCGGCGCGATCCGACGCCGAGCAGAGCACCGTATCCCGAACGCAGCGCTGATCGCGACAGCCCTTTTTCTCTGGACATGCGGTTCGATCAGCCTCGCCGTCCGCGACCGCACTCAGGACATATGGGCTCGCGGCGCCGTGACAATCGCCGCCTTCACCGACCTGCATCGAACCGAATCGCTCTGCGGTTTAGGCGTGATCGGCCAACGCTGGCACTTGCTTCCGGGATACACCTACTTGCATCGCGACGTACCGATGTACGTCTTCGCGAAAACCGACGGATGGAAGCGATACCGCGGCGCATTCAATGTCGCGCTTTCCCGGCCGGCCGCCGGACTGGAGCAGGACGGTTATCAGCGCGGCAAATGTTACGGTGAAGGCCAGTTTTGCCTGTATCGCCGGCCCGGCGCCTGTGCGGCAATCCCGGCTCGTACGATCAACCGTATGCTGATCGATTTGGATGATTAACTGGCGCGATCAAATCTGCGAATAACCCGACCCGGCGGAATCGATGCCGCGGCCGCGCGCGTTCTCCATCCAGCCGAACTCTTCCAGGATCAACTGGCTGTAGGTCACCCGGCCATTCACCTTCTCCGGCGGTTCCGTGGCGAGCAACAAGGACGCCTTCGCCATGTAGTCCGGCGACTCGCCCTTCGGGTCTTCCATCCCCTCGACCAGCTTGTGGAAGACGGTGCCCGGCGTCGGCACCACATGCGAGGGCGACACGGCGGTCACGCTGATGTTGCCGTAGTGCGCCACCTCCTGCGCGAGGCCCTGGGTGAAGCGTTCGAGCGCCGCCTTGCTGGCCCCGTACATGGTGCCGCCGCGCACGGATTTGTCCTCATACGGTCCGCGCCCATGGCCGATCGCCGCGCCGGAACTGATGTTGACGATGGCGCCGCCGCGCCCACCGGTCATGTCGGGCAGCACGGCCTGCGACAGGATGAAGGGCGCATGCACGTTGATCTCGAAGGCCTTGATCCAGCGGTTGATCTTGTACTCCTCGATCGGGACGTAATAGTTCAGCGCCGCATTGTTCACCAGGACATCGATCGGGCCATAGGCGGCGCGGGCGTCTTCGACCAGTTTGAGGCAGTTATCGGGCTTCGAAATATCCGCGGCGACGGCACAGGCCTCGCCGCCGGCATCCTTGATCGTCTGGACCGTCCGGCTCAGCGATCCTTCGAGGACGTGGTCGCCTTCCTGCACCGTCCGCGCGACGCAGACAACCTTGCCGCCCT
>JANQGO010000021.1 GCA_028277285.1 Alphaproteobacteria bacterium
CAAGAGCTTGACCATGGCGTCGGAGAAGGCGAGCCCCAGCGCCGTCGCCGTCATGATGGTGACGCCCAGCGCGACCCGGTCCGGGCGCGCGGCATGCACGACGCTCATGGCGCGGCGAACTTCGGCATGGCGTCGAGGTCGGGCTGCTCGGCGAACACCACCTCGTCGTCGCCGAAGCGCATCCAGGGCTGGGCGTGCCGGGTCCAGACATGGCAGCCCGGCCTAAGCCAGCTTGTGTCGTCCAGGGTGCCGGGCTTGACGCTCAGGAACGGATAGTCGCCGTCCGCCGTGAACCACTGGTGATAGAGCCGGGTGCCGCAGGCTGGGCAGAAGTAGCAGCGGAAGTCGCGGCCGTGACCGGGCCTGACGAAGTGGTCGGGGGCCTTGCCCGTCAGTGTGAATCCGGCGCCGTCGAACACCACCGCCATGCCGAAGGCCGCGCCCGACTGGCGCTGGCAGATCGTGCAGTGGCAGGCAAAGATCATGATCGGGTCGCCCAGGGCCTCATAGGTCACAGCGCCGCACTGGCAGGCGCCCGTGTGTCGTTTCGTCATTGTCGTCGGCCCCTTCGCTCGTGGTCTCCCGAAACCAGATAGATCAGACCGATTAATTCGTGTAGACTTCATAATCTTACTTCACAGATAAGAGAAACTTCATAATGGCGGAGATGCCGATCCGCGGCCTGGAGACGTTTCTGGCGGTGGCCGAGCACGGTTCCCTGCGCGCCGCCGCGGCGGCGCTCGGCGTGCAGCCGCCGGCGGTCAGTCTCCAATTGAAGGCGCTGGAGGAGCAGATCGGCGTCAGCGTCTTTGCCCGTACGACCCGTTCAGTAAAGTTGACCGATGCCGGGCGCCAGCTTTTGCGCCGCGCCCAGCCGGCCATGGCCGAAATCGCCGAGGCGCTCGAGGAGGCGCGCGGCATCGGCAAGGCGACCAAGGGCACGATCCGCGTCACCGTGGCCTTCGCCGCCTTCCAGCTCTCCCTGGTCAAGCGGCTGGCCGCCTTTCGCGAGGCCTATCCCGATGTCGAATTGGAGTTCTCGTTCAACGAGGGCTTTGTCGACATCGTCAGCGAAGGCTTCCACGCGGGCGTCCGCATGGGCCATCTGGTCCACGACACCATGGTCGCGGTGCGCCTGACGCCGCCGCAAAAGGAGATCTATTTTGCCTCTCCCGCCTATCTGGACCGCCACGGACGGCCGCGGGAGCCCAGCGACCTGCTGCAGCACCACTGCATCCGCTACCGCTATATCGGCTCGAAGCAGTTCGCCGAATGGCAGTTCCAGGGACCGGACGGCATCTATGCGGTGGATGTCCCGAGCAGCCTGATCGTCGACTCAACGACCGCGCAGATCGAGGCGGCCAAACAGGGGCTCGGCCTTTGCTGGCTGTTCGAGGACAACATCGCCGACGAGCTGGCATCGGGCGCCTTGGAAAGCGTGCTGGATGAGCATGTCGTTGAGCGGCCGGGCTTCTTCCTGTACTTCCCCAGGGAGAGCACGCGGCTCACGGTGTTCCGCCTGTTTGTCGACTATTTGAAGACCGGGCGGGTGGCATGAGGCTGATCCGCTTCTCTGGGAACCGCGCGAAGACGCGATATCCCCAGCAAATCGGCGCATTTGGCCCCGTGTCATACCACGATGTGGTATTGTGCTTTGCAGCGGGCCGCGATATCTGGTGAAGCTACGAGAGGGTTTGAGGACGCCATGGCCGGCCATTCCAAATGGAAAAACATCCAGCACCGCAAGGGCGCGCAGGACGCCAAGCGGGCGAAACAGTTCACCAAGGTCGGGCGCGAGATCGCGGTTGCCGCCAAAACCGGCATGCCCGACCCCGAGCACAACCCGCGCCTGCGGTCGGCGATCGCCGCCGCGCGCGCCGTCAACATGGGCAAGGACGCCATCGAACGCGCGATCAAACGCGCGGTCGGCGGCGACGACAACGCCAATTACGAGGAAATCCGCTACGAGGGCTACGGCCCCGGCGGCGTCGCGCTGATCGTCGAGGCGCTGACCGATAACCGCAACCGCACCGCGCCGGAAGTCCGCGCCGCCTTCAACAAGCACAACGGATCGCTCGGTGAGACCAACAGCGTCGCCTTCATGTTCGACCGCATCGGCCATGTCGTGTTCGAGGCCGGTGTCGCCGATGCCGACACCATGTTCGAGG